>NZ_JBITEP010000002.1:275060-400351 GCF_044455315.1 Micromonospora sp. NPDC051300
CTGGGTTGCCCCACCGTTGTTCATTCTGGCTCTCGCTGCTCAACTATGTACCACCCCAAAACTCCCCCCCCCCCCCCCCCTCCCACTCCGACACGCCGACCGCGCGGTTGCGCCACGGGCGGGCGGGTCCAGCCGCCATGATGGGCGGGTGGGGGAGGGACGAGACATCCAGGTCACCAACGATCCGCCGGTCCGCCGCGCGCCCGCGGCCACGCCGCCGGTCGACACGCCGGCCGACGCCACCCGGTGGGACCCGGCGGGCGGCCTGGCCGCGCTGCGCGGCCTGCTGGCCCGGCCGCTGGCGTCGTACTACCTGCTGCTCTCCAGCGCCGGCCTGCTGCTGCTGATCGGCCTCACCATGGTCTTCTCGGCGACGAGCGTGCGCGACTACGTGCTGGACGGCGACGCCTCGGCCTCGCTGACCAAGCAGGCGGTGTTCGCGGTGATCGGGGTGGGCGCGTTCTGGGCCTGCCAGCGGCTGCCCGCGCGCACGTTCCGGGCGGTGAGCCGCCCCGCGCTCGGCGTGGCGGTGGCGCTGCTGCTCCTGCTCAACCTGCTGGTCGCGTTGGAGTCGCTGTTCGGGGTGGCGTCCATCGGGCCGTTGAAGGGCGAACTCCTCTCGCTCTCCCTCGGCCCGATCTCGCTCCAGCCGGCCGAGGTGGCGAAGTTCGCGCTGGTGCTGTGGGGCGCGCACGTGCTGGCCCGCAAGGGCGCCACGCTGGGCTGGTGGCGGGAGCTGGCCACCCCGCTGTTCCCGGTGGTCGGCCTGCTCTTCGTGCTGGTCGGCTTCAACGACCTGGGCAGCATGCTCTGCCTGGTGGCGCTGGTGGTGGGCCTGCTCTGGGCGGCCGGCGTGCGGGGCCGGGTCTTCGCCACGCTCTCCGCGATCGGCCTGCTCGGCATCGGCCTGCTGGTCGCGGTGGCCTCGCTCGGCGCCGGCTCCGGCTCCCGCGACGCCGACAACTACCGGCTCGGCCGGCTCACCATGTGGCTCGACCCGCCGTCCCCGCAGACCTGCTTCGAGGAGAAGCTGGAGAACTGCTATCAGCTCATCCAGGCTCGCTACGCGATCGGCAACGGGGGCTGGTTCGGCGTCGGGCTGGGGCAGAGCAGCTTCAAGTACGGCTGGCTGCCCGAGGCGCACAACGACTTCATCTTCGCGATCGTCGCCGAGGAGCTGGGCGTGGTGGGCTGCACCGTGATCCTGGTGCTCTTCGCCGTGCTGGCCTACACCGGCATGCGGATCGCCCGTCGGGTGGAGGACCCGTTCCGCCGCCTCGCCGCCGCCGGCGTCACCGCCTGGCTGGTCGGCCAGGCCGTGATCAACATCGGCGGGGTCACCGGCCTGCTGCCGCTGACCGGCGTACCGCTGCCGTTCATCTCCGACGGCGGCAGCGCCCTGGTGGTGACGCTGGCCGCGATCGGCATGCTCGCCTCCTTCGCCCGCGCCGAGCCGGACGCGGCCCGCGCGCTGCACGCCCGTCCGCCGGCCCGATGGGTCCGACTAGTGTGGGCCCCGTTGCCGCCGCTTCCCGGCCGGCGTCGCCGACCGGCGCCGCCCCCGGCGGACCGAGGGTCCGTGCCCCGGTCCCGCCAGCGTCGGCAGGACGATCAGGCCGCGGCCCGCGGCGTCCGGTCCGACCGGACGCGCGCCGGCTCGGCGAGCGAGAGGAGACGCTGATGGGTCCGCTGCGTTCGGTGGTGCTCTGCGGAGGGGGCACGGGTGGGCACATCTACCCGCTGCTCGCCTTCGCCGACTGCCTGCGCCGACACGACCCGAGCGTCCGCATCACCTGCCTGGGGACGCCGAAGGGCCTGGAGAACGAGCTGATCCCGCCGGCCGGTTACGACCTGCGGCAGATCCCGGCCTACCAGCTCCCCCGGTCGGTCAACATGAGCCTGGTGCGCACCCCCGACCGGATGTGGAAGGCGGCCCGCGCGGCGGGCAAGGTGATCGACGAGGTGCAGGCCGACGCCGTGGTCGGCTTCGGCGGGTACGTCTCGGTCCCCGGCTACCTGGCCGCGTGGCGGCGTGACCTGCCGATCGTCATCCACGAGGTGAACGTGCCGCCGGGCGTGGCCAACCGGATGGGCATGAAGTTCACCAAGAACGTCGCGGTGGGCTTCCCGCACCAGCCGGCGCAGGCCGAGTCGCTGCGCGACGCGCGGGTGGTCGGGGTGCCACTGCGCCGGGGCATCGCCGGGCTGGACCGCGCCGCCCTGCGCGACGCCGCCCGCGCCCACTTCGGGCTCCGCCCCGACCTGCCGGTGCTCTTCGTGGCCGGCGGCTCGCAGGGCGCCCGCTCGATCAACCTGGCCGTCTCCGGCGCCGCCAAGGAGCTGGCCCGCAACGGCGTGCAGGTGCTGCACGTGATCGGCGCCCGCAACGAGCCGGTCTCCGTCCCCACCGACCTGCCGGTGCCGTACGTGACGCTGCCCTACCTGTCCGAGATGGAGCTGGGCTACGCGGCGGCCGACCTGATGCTGGGCCGCGGCGGTGCGATGACCTGCGCCGAGGTGGCCGCGATCGGCCTGCCCACGGTCTACGTGCCCTACCCGCACAGCAATCAGGAGCAGAAGCGCAACGCGCTGCCCGTGGTGGAGGCCGGCGGCGGGCTGCTCGTCGACGACGCCGAGGTGACCCCGGCCTGGGTGGAGCGCACGGTGATCCCGCTGATCCGGGACCCGCAGCGGCTCTGGGCGATGAGCCACGCCGCGGCCGGCTACGGCCGCCGCGACGGCGACGTGGCCCTGCTGAACTTCGTCTACGAGGCGGTGGCCCGCTGATGCCGGGCGTCGCGACGGGAAGGTACCTGAGATGAACACCGCGCAGTTCACGCCAGCCGGCACGATGACGGCGGAGGACCTGGGCCGGATCCACCTGATCGGGGTGGGCGGGGTCGGGATGGCCGGGCTGGCCCGGCTCTTCCTCACCCGCGGCCTGCCGGTCTCCGGCAGCGAGCTGCGGGAGTGGCCGTCCCTGGCTGGCCTGCGGGCGTTGGGCGGGACGATCCACATGAGTCACGAGGTGACCAACCTGGACGGGGTGGACACCGTCGTCTACTCCTCGGCGATCCCGCAGGACCACCTGGAGATGGTCGAGGCGCGCCGGCGCGGCCTGCGGGTGCTGCACCGTTCCGAGGCGCTGGCCGCCGCGATGACCGGCCGCCGCACGGTGGCGGTGGCCGGCACGCACGGCAAGACGTCCACCACGTCGATGGTCACCATGGTGCTCCAGCAGGCCGGCGCCGACCCGTCCTTCGTCATCGGTGGCGAGATCTCCGAGGTCGGCTCCGGCGCGCACCACGGCACCGGCGAGCACTTCGTGGTCGAGGCGGACGAGAGCGACCGCTCCTTCCTCATCTACCGCCCGTACGTGTCGATCATCACGAACGTCGAGGCGGACCACCTCAACACGTACGGCGACCTGGCCAACCTGGAGGCGGCGTTCGCCGAGTTCGCCGCGCTCACCGACCCGGACGGCTTCATCGTCACCTGCGCCGACGACGCCGGTGGGCGGCGGCTGGCGGAGGCGCTGCGGGCCCGGGGCCGCCGGGTCTGGACGTACGGCGAGTCCGCCGACGCGGACCTGCGGATGAGCGACGTCACCTCGTCGGCGCAGGGGGTGCGCTACCTCGCCGAGGTCGAGGGCCGGTCGCTGGGCGAGATCCGGTTGCCGGTCCCGGGCCGGCACATGGCGCTCAACAGCGCCGCCGCGGTGCTCGCCGCGTACCTGTTGGAGCTGCCGGTGGCGGCGGCGGAGGCCGCACTCGGCGCGTTCCCGGGCGTGCGCCGGCGCTTCGAGCGCAAGGGCGTCGCCGACGGCGTGCTGGTCTACGACGAGTACGCCTACCACCCGACCTCGATGACGCTGGCGCTGCAGACGCTGCGCGAGGTGGCCGGCGACGGGCGGCTGATCGTGGTCTTCCAGCCCTACCGGCTCTACCGCACCCGGGACCTGCAGGCGGAGATCGCCGCCGCGCTCGGCATCGCCGACGAGCTGGTGCTGCTGGAGGTGTTCGGCCCCGGCGAGCTGCGCCAGCCCGGTGAGGGGTCGGCCGCGCTGGTCGAGGCGGTGCCGCTGCCGGCGGAGCGGAAGGTCTTCGTCGACGCGTGGGACGACGTGCCGGCCGAGGTGGCCCGCCGGGCCCGCCCCGGCGACGTGGTGGTGACCATGGGTGCGCCGCCGATCTCGCTGATGGGTGACCAACTGCTGGACGCCCTGCTGGCCCGTACCGGTGGGGCGGCGGCCCTGGGCGTCGGCCCGGACGGCGCGGCGACCCCGGCCGGATGAGCCCCGGCCCGGCCCGCGGCCGCACCCCCGGCCAGGACGGCGGGGCGGGGCGGCGCAGCCCGGTCCGGCGCTGGCAGTTGGTGCGGGCCGGCGCGGACGCGGTGCCGCCGTCGACCCGTCGCTTCATGGCCCGGGCCCGGCAGCGGCGGATGCGGGCCGCGATGCCCTGGGCGGTCGCGGCGGCGGTGCTGTCGGTCGCCGCCCTGGTCGCCTGGACGGTGCTCGGCACCGGGCTGTTCGGCGTCCGCGAGGTGCGGGTGGTCGGGGCGCGGCTGGTCACGCCGGTGGAGATCAGGGACGCGGCGGCGGTGCCGGACGACACGCCGCTGGCCCGGGTGGACCTGGCCGCGACCGCCCGCCGGGTCGGCGCGCTGCCGCCGGTGGCCCGGGCCACCGTGGAGCGGGACTGGCCGGGCGCGCTCGTCGTCCGGGTGGTCGAGCGGGTGCCGGTGGCGGCCGTGCCGCAGGGGGACCGGTTCGTCGTGGTCGACGCCGCGGGCGTGGTGTTCCAGCGCGCGGACCGGGCGCCGGAGGGGCTGCCGCTCGTCCGGGTCGCCGCGCCGGGACCGGACGACCCGGGCACCCGGGCCGGGTTGGCGGTGCTCGCCTCGCTCGGGGCGAAGCTGCGCGCCGAGCTGGTCGCGGTGGACGTGGCCGGGCTGGCCCGGATCACCCTGCTGTTGCGCGGGGAGCGGCAGGTCTTCTGGGGTGACGCCTCGCGCAGCGCGGACAAGTCCACGGTGGCCACCACCCTGCTGCCCCGCCGGGCCGACCGGATCGACGTCAGCGCGCCGGACGTGGTCACGTTCCAGTGACCCGCGAGTCAGCGACCGGCAGGTGTGTCGCGGGCCGCTCGAACGGCGACACGCCGGAGGGGGTCCTTGGCTCCTGGCGCGGCGGCGCATACGTTGCCCCGAAGAGATCAGTGGTTGACATAACTCTAAGCCTCTAGTAGAGGGTGAGGGTTCTCCTCTGGTCCGGCCAAGCCGTGTGGGGTCGGCCCATGCCAATCTCGAAGGGAAAGGACCGGAGATGACACCTCCGCACAACTACCTGGCGGTCATCAAGGTCGTCGGCATCGGGGGCGGCGGCGTGAACGCCGTCAACCGGATGATCGAGGTTGGGCTCAAGGGCGTCGAGTTCATCGCGATCAACACCGACGCGCAGGCGCTGCTGATGAGCGACGCCGACGTCAAGCTGGACGTGGGCCGGGAGCTGACCCGTGGCCTGGGCGCGGGCGCCAACCCGGACGTGGGCAAGAACGCCGCCGAGGACCACCGCGACGAGATCGAGGAGGTGCTCAAGGGCGCCGACATGGTCTTCGTCACCTGCGGCGAGGGCGGCGGCACCGGCACCGGCGGCGCGCCGGTGGTGGCGAACATCGCCCGCAAGCTCGGCGCGCTCACCATCGGCGTGGTCACCCGGCCGTTCTCGTTCGAGGGCAAGCGCCGGCAGGTGCAGGCCGAGGCGGGCATCGAGGAGCTGCGCAACCAGTGCGACACCCTCATCGTGATCCCCAACGACCGGCTGCTCGCTCTCGGTGACCGCAACATCTCCATGATGGACGCCTTCCGCACCGCGGACCAGGTGCTCCTCTCCGGTGTCCAGGGCATCACCGACCTGATCACCACGCCGGGTCTGATCAACCTGGACTTCGCCGACGTGAAGAGCGTGATGAGCGGCGCCGGAAGCGCGCTGATGGGCATCGGCAGCGCCCGGGGCGAGAACCGCGCCGTCGAGGCGGCCGAGGCGGCCATCTCCAGCCCGCTGCTGGAGCAGAGCATGGACGGCGCGCGGGGCGTGCTGCTCTCCATCGCCGGTGGCTCGGACCTCGGCCTGTTCGAGATCAACGACGCGGCGCAGCTGGTCACCGACGCCGCCCACCCGGACGCCAACATCATCTTCGGCGCGGTCATCGACGACGCGCTCGGCGACGAGGTGCGGGTGACCGTGATCGCGGCCGGCTTCGACGGGGGCACGCCGGCGTACAAGGCGGTCGACCCGCCGCGCAAGAGCAACCAGAACCCGCCGGCGCAGCCGAGCACGCCGGTGACCCCGCCGGCCACCATGCCGGCCCCGCAGCAGCCGTCGCGTCGGGTGCTCTTCGACGACGTCGACGTGCCCGACTTCCTCAAGAACGGGTCCTGAGCCGCGCCGATGACGGACTCACCCACCGCGGTGCGACCCGAGCGTCGCGCCGAGATCGCGGCCGGGCTGGCCCGGGTACGCACCCGCGTCGCCGACGCCTGCGCGGCTGCCGGCCGGGACGCCGGCGAGGTCACCGTGGTCGCGGTGACCAAGACCTACCCGGCCGCCGACGTGGTCGCGCTGGCCGGGCTCGGGGTCACCGACATGGGGGAGAACCGCGACCAGGAGGCGGCGCCCAAGGCGGCGGAGGTGGCCGGCGCGGGCGTGGCCCCGCGCTGGCACTTCATCGGCCGGCTGCAGCGCAACAAGGCCCGCTCGGTCGTCCGGTACGCCGACGTGGTCCAGTCCGTGGACAGCGTCCGGCTGGCCGCCGCGCTGGACGCCGCCGCGTCCGAGGTCCGGGACCGACCGTTGGACGTGCTGGTGCAGGTGAGCATCGACGGCGACCCGGCCCGGGGCGGGGCGCTGCCGGGCGTGGCCGACCCGGAGCGGGGCCTCGACCCGGTGGCCGCGGCGGTCGCCGGCGCGGCCGGGCTGCGGCTGGCCGGCCTGATGGCGGTGGCGCCGCTGGGCTGGGAGCCGGACCGGGCGTTCGCCCGGCTGGCCGAGGTGGCGGCGCGGCTGCGGGCCGACCATCCGGGCGCGACGGCGGTGTCGGCGGGGATGAGCGGCGATCTGGAGAGCGCGATCAATCACGGCGCGACACATGTCCGCGTCGGCAGCGCGTTGCTCGGAATGCGCCCCACGCTGGGGTAGCCTGGCCGCGACGGAAGCAAATTACATCAGTGTTGTTCAGGACGGCGTTCCCGTAGCCGGGGGCCGTGGCGGGCGGGCCGCGAACCGCGCGCCAGGGGATTGCCGATCCGGTCCGGTGGGCATGATCGTCCACTTGTGATCAAGCGACACGGCACGGGGGCGCGTGCCGCATGGCGGACGGAAGGGCGCGGGGATGGGTGCACTGCGCAAGGCGGGGGTCTGGCTCGGTCTCGTCGAGGAGGACGACGAGCGGGCGTACGAGGACGGCGGCTACGACAAGGGTGGCTACCGTGACTCGCGTTACCGGTCGAGCCGGTACGCCGAGGAGTTCGCCGACGAGGACGACGACGAGTCCGAGGAGCCGCCGGCGCCCCGGGCCCGGACCGGCGACCGGGGTCGGCTGTCCGAGCGCACCACCGGCCGCGCGGTCGACAACGACCGGTCCGAGACCGAGCGACTCGACCGCCCGGAGCGCACCGAGCGGTCCAGCGTGCGGTCGATCACCCGGTCCTCGACCGGCGACTCGTCCGGCTCGCTGACCTACCACACCCGGGACAATCTCGCCCTGGCGCCGCAGTCCTCGCCACGCGAGCGGACGGTGGCGCCGGAGGACGAGCAGCGTTACCAGATCACCACGCTGCACCCGACCACCTACCGCGAGGCGCGGACCATCGGCGAGCACTTCCGGGACGGGGTGCCGGTGATCATCAATCTCACCGAGATGGACGAGGCGGACGCCCGCCGACTGGTCGACTTCGCCGCCGGGCTCGCGTTCGGCCTGCGCGGTACGATCGAGCGCGTGACCAACCGGGTGTTCCTGCTCTCACCGGCCAACGTCCAGGTCACCGCGGAGGACAAGGCCAAGATCGCTGAGGGCGGCTTTTTCAGTCTGAGCTAATCCCGCACGACCGAGGGACGTCGCCTGCCGTGTTGTCGATCCTGTTCCAGGTGCTCTATCTACTGCTCTACTTCTTCCTGCTTGTCCTCTTGGCCCGATTTGTCCTGGGGGCCGTGCTGGCCTACGGTCGTCGGTGGCAACCGGGGCGGGGGGCGTCGGCGGGACTGGAAGTCGTGTGGAGCGTCACTGATCCGCCCCTGCGCGCGTTGAGGCGTGTGATCCCACCACTGCGAATTGGTACCGTGAGCATCGACCTGGCCTCCCTTGTGCTCCTGGTTATCCTGTTCGTGCTGATGGAGTTCGTGTTACAGCGCCTGATCGTGGCGTTCGCCTGACCAGAGCGCTTTCGCGGCCGCAACTGACCCGAGGAGTTTCGATGCCGCTGACCCCGGCCGACGTCCACAACGTCGCCTTCAAAAAGCCGCCGATCGGCAAGCGGGGGTATGACGAGGAGGAGGTCGACGCCTTCCTGGACGAGGTCGAGCGCGAGCTGGCCCGTCTGATCGAGGAGAACAACGAGCTGCGCGCCCAGGTGGAGCGCGGCGGTCGGGGTGGCGCACCCGCCGGCCCCGGCGGCGACGCCCGGCTCGCGGCGGAGCTCAACGACGTCAAGGCCCAGCTCGACCGGGTGCAGCGCGACAAGGCGGCCGCCGAGCAGGCGGCCCGGGCGATGCAGTCCGAGCTGGAGCAGGTCCGCGCCCAGGGCGGCCCGGCGGGGGTGACCGGGGACGGCGAGCAGCAGGCGCTGCGCGTGCTGATGATGGCCCAGCGCACCGCCGACGACCACGTCTCCGACGCCCGGCGCGAGGCCGACAGCCTGCTGTCCGAGGCCCGCTCCAAGGCCGAGGAGGTCACCCGCGAGGCCCGCGCCAAGGCCGACGCCCTGGAGCGGGACGCCCGCCAGCGGCACCAGGAGGCCATGGGCGGCCTGGACGCCAAGCGCACCGCGCTGTCGAAGCACATCGAGGAGCTCAAGCAGTTCGAGCGCGAGTACCGCACCCGCCTCAAGGCCTACCTCGAGAGCCAGCTGCGTGACCTCGACGGTCGCGGCCAGGGCATCGAGGTCGAGATGAACCGCGAGGGCAACCGTGCCGCCGGCGGCAGCAACGGCCTCGCCACCGCAGGTCTCGCCGGCTCCTTCGGGGGCGGCCGCGGCGGCTCGCTCGAGTCCGGCCGCTGAGCCCACGTCGGTGGCCGTCCCGGTGACGGCCACCGACCGCACCAGACCGTCACGACGCGGCCGGGGGTGAGCTGTGATAGCCGCCAGCGTCCTGCTCATCCTCGTCGCCGTCGTGCTGCTGGTGGTCGGGCTGGCCGGTGGGTCCAGCCCGCTGCTGATCGTCTCGATCGCGGCCAGCCTGCTGTCCGCCGTCGCCTTCGTCGCGTTCGCCCGCCAGGCGGCCGCGACCCGGGCCGCGGCGGGTCGCGAGGCCGGCCCGCGTTCCCGGACCGCACCCACCGGCCCGTCCCCGGACGAGCCGGTGAGCCCGGTCCCGCACCACACGTCCACGGGCGGCGCCGGTGGACCCGGGTGGCGGCAACCGCCCGGGTCACCGGTGGCCGAGCCGTACGACGCGACCGCCGCGTACTCGCCCGCGACCGAGCCGTACTCGCCCGCGGCCGAGCCCGGCTCGCCGTCGCCCACGTCGCCGGCGCCGGACGGCCCGTTCGACGGCGATCCGCCTGCCGAGTTCCTCTCCGCCGGGCAGGTGGCCCGGCTGGCACGGCGCTCCGACGAGGTCCGGGTGGTCGACGGCCACCCCCGTTTCCACCTCGACGACTGCCCGCACCTGGTCGGTCGGCTGGACGAGGCGTTGCCGGTCGCCGAGGCGGTCGGGCTCGGGTTCACCCCGTGCGCCCACTGCGCCGCCGCCACCACGCTGCTCGCCGACGCCCGGCCCCGCTGACCATGACGATCGCGGACACCCCGCTCGCCGTCGCGGTGCGGGTGAAGCCCGGTGCGGCCCGCGCCCGGGTCGGCGGCCGGTTCGACGGGCCGTACGGTCCGGCCCTGGTCGTCGCCGTGCACGCGCCGGCGGTGGACGGGCGGGCCACCGAGGCGGCCCGGCGGGCGCTGGCCGACGCGCTCGGCGTCCGGCCGGCGGCGGTGTCGCTGCGGTCCGGCGCGGCCAGCCGGGACAAGCTCTTCCTCGTCGACCGTCCGGCCGACGGCCTGCCCGAGGCGCTGCGTCGCCTGCGCGACGGCAGCGCCGGGTGACCGACCGGCGGGCCGGTCGGCGATGACCCCGGGGCTGAACCTCGCGCTGCTGGTGGGCGCCGCCGTGCTGCTGGTCGCGGTGGGCGCGGTGCGCTTCTCCACCCGGCTCGGCGTGCCCAGCCTGCTGGTCTACCTGGCGCTCGGCGTGCTCATCGGCGAGGCCGGCCTGGGCATCGACTTCGACGACGTCGAGCTGACCCGGGTGCTCGGCTTCTGCGCGCTCATCGTGATCATCGCCGAGGGTGGGCTGAGCGCCCGGTGGAGCCTGCTGCGGCCGGTGCTCGGCCTGTCGGCCGCGCTCTCCACGGTGGGCGTGGTGGTGAGCATCGCGGTCGTCGGCGTGGTGGTGCACCTGCTACTCGGCCTGGACTGGCGGCTGTCGCTGCTCTACGGCGCGGTGCTCTCCTCCACCGACGCCGCGGCGGTCTTCGCCACCCTGCGCCGGCTGCGGCTGCCGCCGCGCCTGGTGGCCACGCTGGAGGCCGAGTCGGGGATGAACGACGCCCCGGTGGTCCTGCTGGTGCTGCTGCTGTCCCGCGCCGGGGCCGAGGCCGCCCACCCGTGGTGGTACGAGGTGCTGCTGCTCGGCTACGAGCTGGGGGTCGGCGCGGCGGTCGGGGTGGGCGCCGGCCTGGCCGGGCGGTACGCGTTGCGCCGCGCCGCGCTGCCGTCGTCAGGTCTCTATCCGATCGCGGTGGTCGGCTTCACCGTCCTGGCGTACGCGGCCGGTTCGGTGCTGCACGCGTCGGGCTTCCTCGCGGTCTACGTGGCCGGCGTGCTGCTGGGCAACTCCCGCCTGCCGCACCGGCAGGCGATCCTCGGCTTCGCCGACGGGCTGGCCTGGTTGGCCCAGATCGGCCTGTTCGTGCTGCTGGGCCTGCTCGTCTCGCCGAGCCGGCTGGACGCCGCGGTGCTGCCGGCGGTGATCACCGGGCTGGCCCTGCTGCTGTTCGCCCGGCCGCTGTCGGTGGCGGTCTCCGCGTTGCCGTTCCGGGTCCCGCTGCGTGAGCAGCTCTTCCTCTCCTGGGCCGGGCTGCGCGGCGCGGTGCCGATCGTGCTGGCGACCATCCCGCTGTCGCTGCGGGTGCCCGGCGCGGACCGGCTCTTCGACGCGGTGTTCGTCCTCGTGGTGATCTTCACGCTGCTCCAGGCCGGCACGCTGGCGCCGGCGGCCCGCCGGTTGCGGGTGACCGCGCCGGCGGAGGCGAGCGAGATCCTGCTGGAGACCGCTCCGCTGGAGCGGATGCGGGCCGACCTGCTCCAGTTGGAGGTGCCGGCCGGCTCCCGGCTGGCCGGGGTGCACGTGGACGAGCTGCGGCTGCCGGTGGGCGCGGCGGTCACGCTGGTGCTCCGCGACGGGGTGGGTTTCGTGCCCGGCCCGGACACCCGGCTGAAGGTGGGGGACAGCCTGCTCATCGTCGCCACGGCCGGGGTGCGGGACGCCGCCGAGCGGCGGTTGCGGGCGGTGAGCCGGCGGGGTCGCCTGGCCCGGTGGTTTGGGGAGTACGGCGAGGACCGGACCGGCTGATCTGCTAGCGTTCCCTTTGCCCCGATTGGTGGCTGTTAGGGGCTGAAACGCGGAGCGACGGTGCGGCACGTTGTCGGACGCCTGTACGTTCCGTATTCTTGCCAACCTCCGGAGTACGCGGCGAGGTCGCCGCGTGCCCGTTCCGTTCGCGGGGGACGCGCCGCTGCCCCCTGCCCACGTACCGTTGACCGCCGCGCCACGCGGCTGAGGGAGCTGACGATGGCGAAGCCAGCCGACACCAGGACCGCCGGCCGCAAGCCGGTGGCGAAGGCCACCCGCAGCGCGGCGGAGACCGAGAAGATCCGGGCCGCGCTGGCGGCACGGCGGGACGAACTCAACGCCGAGTACGATCAGACGCTGAGCGAGATCACCGAGCTGCAGCGCGACCGGCTGACCGACTCGGCCGGGGACGACCAGGCCGACACCGGCACCAAGACGTTCGAGCGCGAGCAGGAGATCTCACTCGCCAACAGCATCAAGGAGCGGATCACGCAGGTCGAGCGCGCGTTGGAGCGGCTCGACGAGGGTGGCTACGGCTGGTGCGAGCGGTGCGGCAACCCGATCCCGGTGGAGCGGCTCGCCGCGTTCCCGTCGGCCACCCTCTGCGTGAGCTGCAAGCAGCTGGAGGAGCGGCGCTGACGTCCGTTCCCCGGCGGCCGAACGGCAGACGGTGACCGCCACCGTCGCGAGCGTCGATGGGGAGCAGATGACCGCAGCACCGCCCGCCGGGTCCGGCACCACCGAGACAGGCGCCGGCACGCCCCGCCGCAGGGCGGTCACGCTGCTGCTCGGCGTCTCCCTGGTCTCGCTCCTCGCGGACCTGGGCACCAAGCAGCTCGCGCTGAGCGAGCTGCCCGGCCGGGAGCCGGTGTCGGTGCTCGGCGGCGCCGTCTACTTCACCCTGACCCGCAACAGCGGCGCCGCCTGGAGCATCGGCTCCGACCACACCTGGGTCTTCCCGCTGATCACGTTCGCGGTGATCGGGTGGATCGGCTGGATGGCGCTGCGGCTGCGCTCGCTGCCCTGGGCGGTGTCGCTGGGCCTGGTGCTGGGCGGGGCGCTGGGCAACCTCACCGACCGGATCTTCCGGGCCCCCGGCCACTTCGTCGGCCACGTGGTCGACATGATCAGCCTGTTCGGCCCGTACGGCGAGTACTACCCGGTGTTCAACCTGGCCGACAGCTCGCTGTGCTGCGGCGTGGTGCTGGCGGTCTTCCTGGAGCTGACCGGCCGGCAGCGCGACGGCTCGCGGGCCCGCGCCGAGAAGGCCGCCGACGACGCCCCGGCCGACGAGCGTGAGCGCGCATGACCGCCGCGTACGCCACCGGCGGCGACCAGCGGTCCCTGCCGGTCCCGGACGGCCTCGACGGCATGCGGCTGGACCAGGCCGTGTCCCGGCTGTTCGGGCTGTCCCGCACCGCCGCCGCGGCGCTCGTGGACGCCGGCGACGCGCTGGTCGACGGGGTGGCCCGGGCCAACTCGCACAAGGTGCGCGCCGGCGCCTGGCTGGAGGTCACGCTGCCCGCGCCGGCCGCCCCGCCGACGGTGGTGCCGCAGGCGGTGGCCGGACTGACCGTGGTCTACGCCGACGACGACATCGTGGTGGTGGACAAGCCGGTCGGGGTGGCGGCGCACCCGAGCCCCGGCTGGACCGGCCCGACCGTGATCGGCGGGCTGGCCGGCATCGGCCACCGGATCTCCACCAGCGGCGCGGCCGAGCGGCAGGGCGTGGTGCACCGCCTCGACGTGGGCACCACCGGGATCATGGCGGTGGCCAAGAGCGAGCTGGCCTACACCGCGCTGAAGCGGGCGTTCAAGGAACGCGAGGTGGAGAAGCGCTACCACGCTGTGGTGCAGGGCCACCCGGACCCGCTGCGCGGCACCATCGACGCGCCGATCGACAGGCACCCGCACCACGACTACCGCTGGGCGGTGGTCTCCGGCGGCAAGCCCAGCATCACCCACTACGACACGCTTGAGGCGTTCCCCTCGGCCAGCCTTCTCGACGTGCGGCTGGAGACCGGGCGGACGCACCAGATCCGGGTGCACTTCTCCACGCTGCGACACCCCTGCGTGGGCGATCTGACCTACGGCGCCGACCCGACCCTGTCGGCCCGGCTCGGGCTGTCCCGGCAGTGGCTGCACGCCCGTTCGCTGACCTTCCGGCACCCGCGCACCGGCGAGGACGTCACGTTCGTCAGCGACTACCCGGACGACCTGGCCCGGGCGCTGGAGATCCTGCGCGACTGACCGTGAGCGACGACGCCCGGCCGCCGCGCCGGTCCCGTGGGCCGCTGCTGAGCTGGCTCGCGCTCGGCTGCGCGCTGGTGGTGCTGCTGGTCGCGATGGCGCAGCGGCGGGACGAGCCGGTGGGCGACCGCACGGTCGGCGAGGTGACCCGGGTGGGGGTGGTCGACGGTGCGTCCGTGCCGGCCTACCTCGGCGCCGCCGCCGACGAGCTGGCCCGGCTGGACGCGCCCGACGGCTGGGCGCTGGTCTCCTTCGGGGACTATCTGACCCCGGCCCGGGTGGCGACCACGCTGGCCGGCGCACCGGTGTCGGCGGTGGTCGCGCGGGTGCCGCTGCCGGGCCGGCAGACCGAGATCGTCCGGATCGCCGCGCTGCGCCTGCCCGACGACGTGGTCGGCGGGATGGCCGAGGTGGCCGGGCGCAAGGACCGGGAGGCGGCGGACTACCGGGCCCGCGCCGCCGCCCCGGCGGCCGCCGCCGACGCCGGGCTCCGCCGCCGGTACGACACCGACGCCGCGGTCGCGGCCCGGGAGGCGGCCGGCTACCGGAGCGGGTGCGCCTGCGTCTACGCCGCGGTGGTGCGCGGCGCCCCGGCGGTGTTGCGCGCGCTCGCCGCGCGTGCCGGGGTGCGGGCGGTCGACCCGGCGCCGGAGGTGACCCGGCTGGACCGGACCGTGTTCACTCCGCCGCTGCCGGAGCAGCGGGACGTGGCCCGGCCGCCGGCCGACACCGGGGCGGACGCGGGCGGCGGAATGGGCGATTCGTCGGAAGCCGCACCGACAGTGAGCGCACCTTCACCCACCGGCCGGGCGCGCGTCGCCGGGTCCGCCTCACCCAATCCCGCTCCCACCTCCTGAGACGCCCGGGCGCGTCATCGTCGGTGGGGTGCCACGGTGAGGAGGGCCACCGGGCGATGTGCGGCGCGGGGAGTGGTCCGAATAGGGTTTCGTTCGTAGCCTGTCAGGCGGAGATCGATGGGCTGGGGGAGGGCGAATCCTTGGACGGCAGCGAGACCGGCTGGGGTCGGCAGGGCGAGCCGGCACCGCGGTGGCGGGCGCTGCTCGACCGGGCCCGGCTCGGCGGTCGCGGCGCGGAGCACACCGACGCCGACCGGCGCGTCGAGGAGAGCCCGGTGCCGCCCCCGGATCCGCTGCCCCGTCGCGGCGCCGGCACCGGCTGGACCGGTCGCGCCGCCCCGGTCGGGCGCGCCGCCGACGGGTCGTACGGCGCCGAACCCGGCTACCGGGCCGAGGCCACGTTCCGGGTCGACCCGGCCTTCCGCGCCGACCCCCGCTACGACGGCGAGCCGGCCTACCGTGCGGAGCCGGCGTACCGCACCGACCCGGAGCCGGCGGCCGAGCCGTCCTGGCGGGCCGAGCCGTCCTACGCGCCCGAGCCGTCCTACGCGCCCGAGCCGCGCGCCGAGCCGTCCTGGCGCGCCGACCCGTCCTACCCGGCGGAGTCGACGATCGAGCCACGGGCCGAGCCGTCGTCCTGGCGTGCCGACCCCTCCTACCCGGTCGATCCGCCGGCCGAGCCGTCCTGGCGGGCCGAGCCGGAGCCGCGCGGGCGGGCCGAGGCGCCGGTCGAGTCGCGCTACTCCCTGCTCGACGGCGGCTACCGGCCGGCCGCGCCGCCGCCGGAGTCCCGCTACGCCCTGCTCGACCGGGGCCGCTACCGCCCCGGCATCGCGCCGCCGCCGGAGCAGCCGGTGGTGCCCGCCCCGCGCCGCCCGGCCGACGCCCGACCCGGCCGGCTCGACCCGGCGCGGGCGAAGTGGCGCGCCCCGGAACCGGACGCCGAGCTGGAGCGGGCGACCGGGGTGCTCCGCCGGGAGCTGGGCACCCCCCGGGTGCTCGCCTTCGCCAACCCCAAGGGCGGCGTGCACAAGACCACCGCGACGGTGCTCGCCGCGGCCAGCGTGGGCAGCGTCCGCGGGCGCGGCGTGCTCGCCTGGGACGACAACGAACTGCGGGGCACGCTCGGCCTGCGCGCCGGCAGCGCCCGGCACGCGCGCACCATCCGGCACCTGGTGCAGGATCTCGCCCAGATCGAGATCCTGGAGGGCGACGCCCTGCTGGCGCAGCTCGACGACTACCTGCGGCACGCCGCCGACGGCTCGTACGACGTGCTGGCCGGCGAGGAGAGCCCGCGCTTCGCCCAGCGGCTCGACCAGTTCACCGTCAAGCGGGTGCTGGAGCTGCTGCGCCGCACCCACGAGGTGGTCTGCGTGGACACCGGCAACAACGTGGAGAGCCCGAACTGGCGCACCGTCATGCAGGCGGCCGACCAGCTCGTGGTCACCACCGTGCCGCGCGAGGACGCCGCCTTCAGCGCCGACTGGATGCTCGACCTGCTGCACGAGGTGGGCATGGGCGAGCTGGCCGACAACGCGGTCACGCTGATCTCCTGCCCGACGCCGGGCCGCAGTTCGCTCCTGGACGACCTGGAGCGGCACTTCGCCACCCGCACCCGGGCGGTCGCCGTGGTGCCCTACGATCCCGCGCTGGAGACCGGTTCCTCGATCGAATACCCCCAGCTCCAGGCGGAGACCCGCAACGCCTGGCTCAAGGCGGCCTCGGTGATGCTGGAGCCGTTCGCGCGCTGACCGCCGACCACCGCCCCACGGCCGGCCCGGGCCTGAGAGGATCACCGGGTGAGCCCGGACACCCCTGATCCCGAGCGGAGCGCCGACCGCTCCGGCGCAGCCGACCGCCCGCCCGTCGAGGGGCCCCCGGCCGGGCCCGACAGCCCGCCCGCCGCGCCCGCGCGCCCGACGGAGCGGACGACCGGCATGGACGCGTCCGCCGGTCACCAGGGCCCGACGGAGTGGCCGACCGGCGCCGCACCGTGGGCGGGTCATCCCCCGTTCGCGCCGCCGCCGGAGACGACTGTCGCACGACGCGGTGGCGGTCGGTCGGTGGCGACGGCCCTCGGCGTGACGGCGTCGCTCACCGCGCTCGGCGCGCCGCTCGGGCTTCTCTGGGCGTGGCTGGCGCCGGGCACGCCGGTGCGGCAGACCCCGGACGGCGCGGTCTACGCCGTGCCGCAGCCGGAGCAGCCGATCGCTGCCGACGGCTGGTTCAGCCTTCTCGCGCTCGGCTTCGGAGTCCTCTCCGCGATCGGCCTGTGGGTGCTGCTGCGCCGCCGGCGGGGCCCGGCCGGGCTGCTCGCGGTCACCCTGGGCGGCCTCGGCGCGGCCGTGGTGGCCTGGCAGGTGGGCCGCCGGATCGGGCTGGCCACGTTCCAGCGGCTGGTGGACACCGCGCCGCCGGGCACCGACTTCACCAAGCCCGCCGACCTGCGCGCCGGCGGCGTCGACTGGTTCGGCCCGCTGCCCCTGCCGCACGGCAACCTGCTGCTCGCGGCGTTCGGCGCGGCCGTCACGTACACGCTGCTGGCCGGCTGGTCGCGCTGGCCGTCGCTGCGCCCCGAGCCGGAGCCCGACGGCGCCTGGCCGCCCGCGCCCGGCGCCGGGGGCGGGCAGTCACCGCCGCCGGGGCTCAGTTGGGCGCCGGGAGACCCGCCAGCTCGCTGAGCGGCACCGGCACCGCCCGGACCTGGCGCAGCAGCGCCGTCTCCCGGTTGAGCAGGCGCAGCTCGGCGCGGAGCCGGTCCGGGGTGTCGTCGATGGCGAGCAGCCGCTGCCGGTCCGCGACGGTCAGCGCGGCGGTCGCCGCGACCAGGTGCGACAGCACCGTCGGATCCTCCGGGAGCTGCTCGGAGATCTCCTCCTGGTCGGGGCGGATCAGCCCGAGGTAGTGCCGGAACACCGAGATCACCCGGGCCGCCAGCACGTCGGCCACCTCGTCCGCGCCGGCCGGCTCGGGAAGCCACTCCACCTCGGCGGTGAGATAGGGCTCGGCGGCGTCGTCGATCTCGGCGATGCGGAACCGGCGCCGGCCCACCGTGACGATGTCGAACCCGCCGTCGGTCAGCTCGGTGACCTGCCGCAGCTCGGCGGTGCAGCCCACCTCGTGCAGGGTGACCTCGCCGCCGGCCAGCCCGGCCTCGGTGCGCCCCGGCGGCCCGGCCTGCGCCACCTCCCAGCCGGCCTGGATCGCCACCACGCCGAACTCGCGGGGCGCGCCCTCGGGCAGCCCCACCAGGTGGCGCACCAGCGCCTGGTAGCGCTCCTCGAAGATGTGCAGGGGAAGGACCAGCCCGGGGAAGAGGACGGTCCCGAGCGGGAACACCGGCAGCCGTGCGCTCACGTGATCGAGGGTATCCCCATCGCGCCCGCGTCGGCGTGTCCCGGCTCACCGTCCCGGCGTACGGGCGCGCCCGGCCGGTCCGACCGGCGGCGGCCTAGACTCGCAGGCGTGCTGACTCGGATCGACCTGCGCGGCGGGGTGCCCGACCCGCGCCGCCTGCTGCCCCGTGCCCAGCTCGACGTCTCCGTGGCGGTCGAGCGGATCCGTCCCCTCGTCGAGGCGGTCCGGGAGCATGGATACCCGGCGATCCGGGAGGCCAGCGAGCGGTTCGACGGCGTGTCCCCGGAGCACCTGCGGGTGCCGGTCGAGGTGATCCGCGCCGCCGAGGGCGACCTGGACCCGCAGGTCCGCGCCGCGCTGCTGGAGTCGATCACCCGGGCCCGCAGGGTGCACGCCGACCAGCGCCGCACCGACCACACCACCCGGGTCGTGGCCGGCGGCACGGTGACCGAGCGGTGGCTGCCGGTCGACCGGGTCGGTCTCTACGTCCCCGGCGGCCTGGCGATGTATCCGTCGACAGTGGTGATGAACGTCGTGCCGGCCCAGGCGGCCGGGGTGCGCTCGCTGGTGGTGGTGAGCCCGCCGCAGAAGGAGAACGACGGCCTGCCCGACCGCCGGGTCCTGGCGGCCTGCGCGCTGCTCGGCGTAGACGAGGTGTACGCGGTGGGCGGCGCCCACGCGGTCGCCATGCTCGCCTACGGCGCCACCGTCGACCCGGCCGGCGAGCAGCGCTGCGAGCCGGTCGACATGATCACCGGACCGGGCAACATCTGGGTCACCGCCGCGAAGCGGCTGCTGCGCGGCGTGGTCGGCATCGACGCCGAGGCCGGCCCGACCGAGATCGCGATCCTGGCCGACCACACCGCCGACCCGGCGCACGTGGCCGCCGACCTGATCAGCCAGGCCGAGCACGACCCGCTGGCGGCCAGCGTGCTGGTCACCCCGTCGACCGAGCTGGCCGACGCGGTCGACGCCGAGCTGGCCCGGCAGGCGCCGGCCGCCAAGCACGCCGAGCGAATCGGCACCGCGCTGCGCGGCGAGCAGAGCGGCGTGGTCCTCGTCGACGACCTGGAGGCCGGGCTGCGGGTGGTCGACGCGTACGCGGCCGAGCACCTGGAGATCCAGACCGAGAACCCGCGCGAGTGGGCGTTGCGGGTGCGCAACGCCGGCGCGATCTTCGTGGGCGCCTGGTCGCCGGTGTCGCTCGGCGACTACTGCGCCGGCTCCAACCACGTGCTGCCCACCGGCGGCTGCGCCCGGCACTCCTCCGGCCTGTCCGTGCAGTCCTTCCTGCGCGGCGTGCACCTGGTCGAATACACCGAGCAGGCGCTGCGCGAGGTGGCCCCGCACGTGGTCACGCTGGCCGGCGTGGAGGACCTGCCGGCGCACGGCCAGGCGGTAAGCGTCCGGTTCCCCGGGGGCGTGTCGTGACCTCGCTCGACGACCTGCCGATCCGGGACGACCTGCGGGGCCGCACGCCGTACGGGGCGCCGCAGCTCGACGTGGCGGTGCGGCTGAACACCAACGAGAACTCCTATCGGGTGCCCGAGCCGGTGGTGGAGGCGATCGGCAAGGCCGTCGCGGCCGAGCTGCGCGACCTCAACCGCTACCCGGACCGGGACGCGGTGGCGCTCCGCGCCGACCTGGCCGGCTACCTGGGGCACGGGCTGACCGTCGACCACGTGTGGGCGGCCAACGGCTCCAACGAGATCCAGCAGCAGTTGTTGCAGGCGTTCGGTGGCCCGGGGCGCACCGCGCTCGGTTTCACCCCGGCCTACTCGATGCACCCGCTGCTGGCGCTGGGCACCGGCACCGGGTGGGTGCCCGGTGTCCGGGGCGCCGACTTCGGGCTGACCGCCGCCGACGCGGTCGACCAGGTGCGCGCGCACCGGCCGAACGTGGTCTTCCTCTGCTCGCCGAACAACCCGACAGGCACCGCGCTCGACCCGTCGGTGGTCGCCGCCGTGCTGGCCGAGGCGCCCGGCATGGTGGTGGTGGACGAGGCGTACGCCGAGTTCGCCCGGCCCGGCACGGTCAGCGCGCTGGCGGTGCTGCCCGGTCACCCGCGCCTGGTGGTGACCCGCACCATGAGCAAGGCGTTCGGGTTCGCCGGCGGCCGGCTGGGCTACCTGGCCGCCGATCCGGCGGTGGTGGCGGCGGTGCAACTGGTGCGGCTGCCCTACCACCTCTCCGCGCTCACCCAGGCCGCCGCCCGCGCCGCGCTGGCCCACCGGGACGCGCTGCTCGGCACCGTCACCGCGATCATGGAGCAGCGCGACCGGATCGTCGCCGAGCTGCGCGCGCGGGGGCACCGGGTGGCCGACAGCGACGCCAACTTCGTGCTCTTCGCCGTCGGCGGTGACCAGCGCGCCGCCTGGCGTACCCTGCTCGACGCCGGCGTGCTGGTCCGCGACGTCGGCCTGCCCGGCTGGCTGCGGGTGACCGCCGGGACCCCGGCCGAGACCGACGCCTTCCTGTCCGCGATGGAGAAGCTGCCATGAACCGCACCGCCCGGATCGAGCGGGTCACCAACGAGACCAAGGTGCTTGTCGAGATCGACCTGGACGGCACCGGCAAGGCCGACATCGAGACCGGCGTCGGCTTCTACGACCACATGCTGCACCAGATCGCCCGGCACGGCGGCTTCGACCTGACCGTGCACACGGTCGGCGACCTGGAGATCGACGCGCACCACACGATGGAGGACACCGCGCTCGCGCTGGGCGCGGCGTTCGACCGGGCGCTGGGCGACAAGGCCGGCATCCGGCGGTACGGCTCGGCCACCGTCCCGATGGACGAGGTGCTGGTCCGCGCCGCGGTCGACCTGTCCGGCCGGCCGTACGTGGTGCACGACGAGCCGGCGCTGTCGCCGTACATCGGGCCGGTCTACCCGACCAGCATGACCCGGCACATCTGGGAGTCGTTCGGCCAGTCGGCCCGGGTCACGCTGCACGTCGACGTGCTGCGGGCGGCCCGGCCGGGCGGGCACCCGGACGCGCACCACGTGGTGGAGGCCCAGTTCAAGGCGGTCTCCCGCGCACTGCGCGAGGCCACCGCGATCGACCCGCGCAGCGCCGGCGTGGTGCCCTCCACGAAGGGCGCTCTCTGATGAGCGCGAGGAACGCAGCGCAGCGGAGTCCCGCGGTCGCGGATGAAGGGCGGCACTGACCGTGAAGGTGTTGCCGACGCTGTTGCTGATCCTGGCCGGCGTGCTGGTCGGCGGGACGTGGTCGCTGCACAAGCAGGGCGCGCCGCGTGCCGCCGTGGTGGTGGTCGGCCTGCTGGCCGTGCTGGCCACCGCCGGCGGCGTGCTGTGGCTGCTGCCCGGGGAGGGCTGATGGGCCGGCGAGTGGTGGTGCTCGACTACGGCTCGGGCAACCTGCGCTCGGCCGAGCGCGCGCTGGAGCGGGCCGGGGCCGACGTGACGGTCAGCGCCGACCTGGCCGCCGCCGCGGCCGCCGACGGCCTGGTGGTGCCGGGCGTCGGCGCGTTCGCCGCGTGCATGGCCGGGATCGAGGAGCTGGGCGCCGGTCCGGTCATCGCCGAACGGGTCGCCGCCGGGCGCCCGGTGCTCGGCATCTGCGTCGGCATGCAGGTGCTCTTCGGGCACGGCGAGGAGCACGGCGTGGTCACCAAGGGCCTCGGGCTGCTGCCCGGCGGGGTGACCCGGCTGCCCGCGCCGCGCCTGCCGCACATGGGCTGGAACACCGTGCACGCCCCGGCCGGCTCGGCGCTGTTCGCCGGCGTGCCGGCCGACGCCCGGTTCTACTTCGTGCACTCCTACGGGGTCACCGACCCGGCCGCGCTGGCCGCCGCCGGCGCCACCGTGACCACCGCGCACCACGGCGCCGACTTCGTCGCCGCGGTCGAGCGGGGCGCGCTGTCGGCCGCCCAGTTCCACCCGGAGAAGTCGGCCGACACCGGCGCGGCGTTGCTGCGCAACTGGCTCGGAACGATCGGGTGAGCGCGAGGAGTGAGCCGGGTCTGCGAGCCCCGCGGTCGCGAACGAAGGGCGGCTCTTGAGCAAGGAGCGGGCCCGGCGCCGGGCGGCGCGCGAGGCCGACCAGGAGCGGGAACGGGCCGCGCGGGCCCGCCGGGTGGCCCGCCGGGAGCGGCGCCGTTCGGTGGTACGCCTGCTGACGCCGCGGCTGCGTCGGGGCCGCACCGGTCGGCTGCGCCGGCACAGCCGGGGCGAGCGGGCGGCGATCGTGCTGTTCACCGCCGTCGCGGTGGTCGGCATCTGGAACTTCGTCGACGACCTCGCGCTGCGGCTGGCGTTGGTCGTGTTGTTGCTGCTGGTCCTGCCGGCGATCGTGGTGATCGCGCTGGACCGTCGTTGAGGATGCGAGGAGACAACCGTTGAGCCTTGACCTGTTGCCCGCCGTGGACGTCGCCGACGGCCAGGCCGTCCGCCTCGTGCAGGGCGCCGCCGGCAGCGAGACCGCCTACGGCGATCCGTTGGACGCGGCGCTGGCCTGGCAGTCCGACGGCGCCGAGTGGATCCACCTGGTCGACCTGGACGCGGCGTTCGGGCGCGGCTCGAACGCCGCGCTGCTCGCCGAGGTGGTCGGCAAGCTCGACGTACGCGTGGAGCTGTCCGGCGGCATCCGCGACGACGAGTCGCTGCGGGCGGCGCTGGGCACCGGCGCGGCCCGGGTCAACATCGGCACCGCGGCGCTGGAGGATCCCGAGTGGTGCGACCGGATCTGCGGCGAGTACGGCGACCGGGTGGCGATCGGACTGGACGTGCGCGGGCGTACCCTCTCGGCGCGCGGCTGGACCCGTGACGGCGGTGACCTCTACGACGTGCTGGCCCGCCTGGACCGCGCGGGCGCGGCGCGGTACGTGGTCACCGACATCACCAAGGACGGCACCATGCGCGGGCCGAACCTGGACCTGCTGCGCGAGGTGTGCGCCCGCACCGACGCCCCGGTGATCGCCTCCGGTGGCGTGTCCACGCTGGACGACCTGCGGGCGCTGGCCACGCTGGAACCGGTCGGGGTGGAGGGCGTGATCGCCGGCAAGGCGCTCTACGCGGGCGCGTTCACCGTCGCGGAGGCGCTCGCCACGCTGCGGGCCGGCGCGTGACGGTCGAGGTGGGCGGGTCGCCGGCCGACGGCGCGGTGGTGACCCGGCTCGGCTCGGGCGGCCCCTGGGAGGCGGTCTACGGCTACTCCCGCGTGGTCCGGGCCGGCGCGCTGGCGATCACCGCCGGCTGCACCTCCACGGTGGACGGTCGGGTGGCGCACGTGGGGGACGCGGCGGCGCAGACTGCGCAGGCGATCCGGATCGGCCTGGACGCGCTCGCCGAGGTGGGCGCCGGGCCGGCCGACGTGGTGCGGACCCGGATGTACGTGACCGACCGGCTCTTCGTTGACGAGGTGGGTCGGGCGCACAACGCGGTGTTCGGCCCGGTCCGGCCGGTGGCCACCATGGTGGTGGTGGCCGGCCTGGTCGATCCGGACCACCTGGTCGAGGTCGAGATGGAGGCATGGGTCCCCGAGCCCTGACCTCCCCTGCGCCGGCACCCTGACTCCGGCACAGCCGATCGGCCGGAGTCAGGGTCCCGGGTAAGGCTGCTTTGTCGGCGCACGGCCGTTCCGTTCCGGGCTTGCGGTGCGGGTCACACTGGCCAGATAAGTTGTGCACAACTCGATTGCGCGCTACGGTTCAACGCGTGACCGATGATCTGGTGCTGCGCCGGCAGGTGTGCTTCGCCCTCTACGCGGCGTCGCGCGCCCTGACCGACGTCTACCGGCCCATCCTCGACGAGCACGGCCTGACCTACCCGCAGTACCTGGTGCTGCTGGTGCTCTGGGAGCGCGGCGACGACGCCCCCACGGTCTCCGAGCTCGGCGCGCGGCTCCGGCTCGACTCCGGCACGCTCTCCCCGCTGCTCAAGCGGCTGGAGGCGGCAGGCCTGGTGGTGCGCACCCGGTCGGCCGCCGACGAGCGCCGGGTCGAGGTCGGCCTCACCGACGCCGGCCGGGCGCTGCGGGCGCGGATGGAGGACGTGCCGCTGCGGGTGGCCCGGGCCACCGGCCTCACCGAGGCCGAGCTGGTCGGGCTGCGCGACACCCTCACCCGGGTCACCGAGACGATCCACCGACAGAAGGAGCAGTGACCATGCAGGTCCTCTACACCGCGTCCGCCAAGGCCACCGGCGACGGCCGCGACGGCCACGTCCGCACCTCCGACGGCACCGTCGAGCTGGACCTCGCCGTCCCGAAGGAGATGGGCGGCGCCGGCGGCGCGGCCAACCCCGAGCAGCTCTTCGCCGCCGGCTACGCGGCCTGCTTCCACTCCGCGCTGCGCATCGTCGGCCGCCAGGCCAAGGCGGACGTCGCCGGCTCGGTCGTCGAGGCCGAGGTGGGCATCGGCCCGAACGGCAGCGGCGGCTACGGCCTGGCCGTGACACTCGTGGTGGACCTGCCCGCGGTCGAGCGGTCGGCCGCCGAGAAGCTGGTCGAGGCCGCCCACCAGGTCTGCCCCTACTCGAACGCGACCCGCGGCAACATCGAGGTCGCGCTGACCGTCCGGGAGGCCCTGTGAGCAGCGACAGCAGCGTGAACCGGGAGATCCATCTGGCGTCCCGCCCCGAGGGCTGGCCGACCGCCGACAACTTCCGGCTCGTCACCACCGAGGTGCCGACGCCAGGGCCGGGTCAGCTCGTGGTCCGCAACCAGTTCATGTCGGTGGACCCGTACATGCGCGGGCGGATGAACGACGTGAAGTCCTACATGCCCCCGTTCGCGCTGGACGCCCCGCTCGACGGCGGCGCGATCGGCGAGGTGGTGGCCGGCGAGGCCGAGGGCGTCAAGCCGGGCGACGTCGTCCTGCACAGCCTCGGCTGGCGCGAGTACGCGCTCGTCGACGCACGGGGCGTGCGCAAGGTCGACCCGGGCATCGCCCCGGTCAGCGCCTACCTCAGCGTGCTCGGCATGACCGGGCTGACCGCGTACGCCGGGTTGCTCGACGTGGCCGCGATGAAGGCGGGGGAGACCGTCTTCGTCTCCGGCGCGGCCGGCGCGGTGGGCAGCATGGTCGGGCAGATCGCGAAGCTGCGCGGCGCCGGCCGGGTGATCGGCAGCGCCGGCTCCCCGGCGAAGGTCGAGCGGCTCCTCGCGCTCGGCTTCGACGCCGCCTTCGACTACCACGAGGGCCCGGTCCACCAGCAGCTCAAGGCCGCCGCGCCGGACGGTGTCGACGTCTACTTCGACAACGTCGGCTCGGACCACCTGGAGGCCGCGATCGGGGCGATGAACCTGCACGGCCGGGCCGCGATCTGCGGCATGATCGCCCAGTACAACTCGGCCGAGCCGCCGGCCGCCCCGCGCAACCTGGCGCTGGTGATCGGCAAGCGGCTGACCCTGCGCGGCTTCCTCGTCGGTGACCACGGTCACCTGCGCGACCAGTTCGTCCAGGAGATGGCCGGCTGGCTGCGCGAGGGCCGGCTGTCCTACGACGAGACCGTGGTCGACGGCATCGAGCAGGCCCCGGAGGCATTCCTCGGCCTGATGCGCGGCGAGAACCTCGGCAAGATGCTCGTCCGCCTCTGACGGTGCACGCCCCGGGCGGCGGTGATCGGCCTCACCGGCCGGTCGCCGCCGCCCGCGCGTTGGCTAGGCTTCCGGTCATGACGGTGGCGGTACGGGTCATCCCGTGTCTGGACGTGGACGCCGGGCGGGTGGTCAAGGGCGTCAACTTCCTCGACCTGCGCGACGCCGGCGACCCGGTGGAGCTGGCGGCGGCGTACGACCGGGCCGGCGCGGACGAGCTGACGTTCCTCGACGTGACCGCCTCGTCCAGCGACCGCGGCACCATGCTCGACGTGGTGCGGCGCACCGCCGAGTCGGTCTTCATCCCGCTGACCGTGGGCGGCGGCATCCGCCGGGTCGAGGACGTGGACACGCTGCTGCGCGCCGGCGCGGACAAGGTCGGGGTGAACACCGCGGCCATCGCCCGGCCGGAGCTGATCGCCGAGATCGCCGACCGGTTCGGCCGGCAGGTGCTGGTGCTCTCGCTGGACGTGCGTCGCGCCCCGGCCGGCGGCACGCCGAGCGGCTTCGAGGTCACCACGCACGGCGGCAGGCGTGGCGCCGGGCTGGACGCGGTCGAGTGGGCGGCGCGCGGCGCCGAGCTGGGCGCGGGCGAGATCCTGCTCAACTCGATGGACGCCGACGGCACCAAGGCCGGGTTCGACCTGTCGTTGATCCAGGCGGTCCGCGAGGTGGTCGACGTGCCGGTGATCGCCAGCGGCGGCGCGGGCGCGGTGGCGCACTTCCCGCCGGCGGTCGACGCCGGCGCGGACGCGGTGCTCGCGGCAAGCGTCTTCCACTTCGGCGAGCTGACCGTCGGCGAGGTGAAGGACGCGCTGCGCGGCGCGGGTCACCCGGTGCGCTGAGCGCCCGTCGGGCCGGCGCTCAGGGCCGGCCGGAACGCCCCTCGGGGGAGCGGCGGGGCATCGGGATGGACCGCACCACGTATTCCTGGACGGCCGCCGCGTGGTCGTCCTCGGCGAGCTGCCACTCGGCCTCGCCCGGTGGGTGCCGGCGGGTGAGCACGCCCTGCACGGTGTCGACAGTGGTGCCCAGCCCGGCGCTGGGCCGGGTGCGCCAGAGCTGTTCGCCGTCCGGCGTGACCCGGAACCATCCGTCGGAGACGCTGACCAGGCCGGCCCCGGCGAGCCGACGGACCGCCCCCTCGACCTCGTGCCGTTCCGGAATGGCCTGGTTGAGGTGGTCGGCGGTGGAGAGCACGTCGGCGAGGCGTACCCCTTCGGGGCGGCGTGTGGCGGCGGCCCGGCGGTGCCGGCCGGCGCCGCTCGCGATGACCAGTGCCACGAAGATCCAGGCGTCGCTCCAACGCCATCCGTTCTCCCCCATGCACGAATGATGCCCGCCCGCGAGGGCGGAGGAAACACCCGGTTTTGCGGTCGCACGTCGTCGCAGCTCAGCGCCGTCCGGTTCGGCCCGCGCGGTGGCGGTGGGCCCGGCGGCGCTCACCCAGCGTAGGCGTTCGCCGGTCGGGCCGGCAGCGCGAAGATCGGGATGAACAGTTGGGCGAGCGGTCCGATGGCCAGCGCGTAGGCCACGGTGCCGACGCCGACCGTGCCGCCGAGCAGCCAGCCGAGGGCGAGCACGGTGACCTCGATGACGGTCCGGACCAGCCGCAGCGACAGGCGGGGGTGCCGGGCGGTGAAGCCGGTCATCAGCCCGTCGCGCGGCCCGGGGCCGAGGCCGGCGCCCAGGTAGAGGCCGGTGGCGGCGCCGTTGGCGACGATCCCGACCACCAGCAGCGCGGCGCGCACCGGCAGCCCCTCGCCCGGTGGCAGCACGAGCACTGTGGCGTCGACGACCAGCCCGATCACCACCACGTTGCTGACCGTGCCGAGGCCGGGGCGCTGCCGCAGCGGGATCCACAGCAGCAGCACCAGGGCGCCGACGGCGATGGTGACGGTGCCGAAGGAGAGGCCGGTCTGCCGGGCGAGCCCCTGGTGGAACACGTCCCAGGGGTCCAGGCCGAGCCCGGAGCGGATCATCAGCGCCATGCTGACGCCGTAGAGCACCAGGCCGGCGTAGAGCTGGGTGAGTCGCCGCACGGGCCGGTGCCGGAGATTGCCAAGCTGTGCCATGCATGCCACCCTAGGGTCCAATTGCCGGCCGCGGAGAGGCCAATCGGGGAGGGGTGGCTATGACCAGCCAGGTTCGTGGCGTCCAATTGGCGCGACTGCTCGGTCAGTGGCACGCCCTGCCCGGCCGCCGCCGCAGCCCCGACTACGTCGCGCTCGCGGCCGCCGTCCGCGGCCTGCTCGCCGACGGCCGGCTCCCCCTCGGGGTACGCCTGCCGGCCGAGCGGGAACTGGCCGAGGCGCTGCGGATCAGCCGGACCACCGTCACCGCCGCCTACCGGGAACTGCGCGAGTCCGGCCACCTGGCCAGCCGGCGCGGGGCCGGGAGCTGGACCATGCTGCCCGGCACCCACCGGGTGGCCAGCACCGGGCTCTGGACCCCGCTGGACGACCGGGACATGATCGACCTCGGGGTGGCCGCGCTGTCCGCCCCGCCCCAGCTCGTCCCGGCCGCCCGGGCCGCGGCCGAGGACCTGCCCCGCTATCTCGGCGGCGCCGGCTACCACCCGACCGGGATCATCGAGCTGCGCGAGGCGGTGGCACGGGGCTACACCGAGCGTGGACTGCCCACCAGCCCCGAGCAGATCATGGTCACCAGCGGCACCCAGCACGCGCTGGACCTGGTGCTGCGGCTGGCGCTCTCACCCGGCGGCCCGGTGCTCGTCGAGTCGCCCACCTATCCCAACGCGCTCGCCGCGCTGGCCGCCCGCCGGGCCCGGATCACCACGCACGGGCTCTCCGACACCGGGTGGGACGCCGACCTGCTGCTCGGCAGCCTGCGGCAGACCCGGCCCAAGCTCGCGTACGTCATCCCGGAGTTCCACAACCCGACCGGCCACCTGATGGCGGCCGACCTGCGCGAGCGGCTGGTCGGCGCGGCCCACGCGGCCGGCACCGACCTCGTGGTCGACGAGTCCTTCGTCGACCTGCCGCTGGACGGCACCCCGCTGCCGCCGCCGGTCGCGGTCTTCGACAGGCACTCCCGCGTGATCAGCATCGGCGGGATGAGCAAGCCCTACTGGGGCGGCCTGCGGATCGGCTGGGTACGCGCCTCCGCGCCCCAGGTGCAGCGGCTGGCCGCGGCGAGGGTCGGGGTGGACATGGCCAGCCCGGTGCTCGACCAACTCGTCGCGGTGCACCTGCTCGCCCAGGCGCCGGCCATCGTCGCCGCCCGCCGGGCGCAGCTCGCCGCCCAGCGCGACGCGCTCGTCGCCACGCTCGCCGACCGGCTGCCCGACTGGCGGGTCACCGTGCCGCGTGGTGGCGTCACGCTCTGGGCCGAGCTGGACGGCCCGATCTCCAGCGCGCTGGCCCGGGCGGCCGAGGAGGTCGGCGTACGGCTGGCGCCCGGGCCCCGGTTCGGGCTGGACGGCACGCTGGAACGGTTCCTCCGGCTGCCGTTCACGCTGCCGGCCGCCGACCTGGTGGAGGCGGTGGGCCGGCTCGCCGCGGTCCGCTACGACCTGGACCGGGCCGGCCGCCCGCAGTGGCGGGAGCCGAGCGTCATCGCCTGAGCCGGTGACCGTTCCGGTGGGGATCGGCGGAACCTGGCCGGTGGGCCGGGCACGCACCGCAGACTGCCCGGGTGGGGAACCGGAGCGACGCCCGCTGGTCGTGGGCGCTACGAGCGGCCGCCCCCGGTTCCCGCACCACGCGGCTGGAACTCTTCTACGACCTGGTCTTCGTCTTCGCGTTCCTCAGCGTCACCACACTGACCGCCTCGGAGCTGACCCCGGCGAACCTCTACCGCTTCCTGCTGGTGCTGGCGCTGCTCTGGTGGTCGTGGACCGGGTTCGCCCGGCTGGGCAACGCCTACCGCGCCGACCAGGGGATGCTGCCGCTCGTCGGGTTCGTCACCGTGGCGGCGACGTTCCTGCTGGTGCTCAGCGCGCCCGGCGCGTTCCAGGACCGGCCGGGCGGCCTGCCCGGCCCGCTGGTCTTCGCCGGCTGCTACTTCGTGATCCGGATGGCCCAGCTCCTCGTGTTCGCCCGGGTGGACCGCCCCGACCCGGTGCGCCGGCGGCGGTTCCTGCTGCGCCTGCTGGTGCCGGTGGTGGCGACCGCGCTGCTGGTGGTCGCCGCGGTCGTCCGCGCCGAGCTGCCGGAGGGCCGGTTCGCCGTCGGGCTGCAACTGGCGCTCTGGACGCTCGCCGTGCTCGTCGAGTACGGGGTCGGGGCCACCGTGGCCTGGCACTGGTGGGTGGTGGTGTCGGCCGGGCACTGGGCGGAACGGCACGCGCTGATGGTGCTCGTCGCGCTCGGCGAGTCGATCATCGCGCTGGGGCTCGGCCCGAAGACCGGGCTGCCGCTGACCGGTCCGGTGGCGGTGGCCGCCCTGCTCGGCATCCTCGTCGTGGCGGCGCTCTGGTGGGTCTACTTCGACACCCTGGCGTTCGCGCTGGAGCAGGCGCTGCACCACGCCCGCGACCGGTCCGCCCGGCTCCGGCTGGCCCGCTCGGTCTACACGTTCCTGCACCTGCCGATGACCACCGGGACCATCCTCTACGCGCTCGGCCTGAAGGACCTGCTGGCCGAGGTCGCCGACCCGGCCGTCCCGCAGTGGGGGTGGCCGCTGGGCGGCTTCTGGGGCGGGGTCCTCTTCTCCGGCGTCGCGCTCTACCTGCTCAGCATCGCCGGCTGCTGGTGGCTGGCGGAGCGGGAGGTGCACCGCCCGCTGCTGGTCACGGTGGCCGCGCTTGCCGCGTCCGCCCCGTTCGCGTTCCGGGTGCCGGAGGTGTTCGCGCTGGGCGTGCTGGCGGTGCTGACCGCCGCCGGCGTCGCCTGGGAGACCCGCAGCGAGGACGGCCGCCGGCGGCGGGTGCGCCAGCTCGCCCTGGAGGAGCAGGTCGCCGCCGAGACCGAGCAGAGCCGGTGGCGGCGGGAACACCTGTGACCGGGGTACGCCGGCCGGGCCGGCCCGCGCGGGCCGTGCCCCGGGACGGTGGGGCACGGCCGGCGCGGCGACCGGGACGGGCTACAGCTCGGCGAGCGTGCCCTCGTACATCTTGTCGATCTCACCGGCGAAGTTGGTCTCCACGCTGCGGCGCTTGATCTTCAGCGACGGGGTGACCTCGCCGTCGGCGATGGTGAGGTCGCGGGGGAGGATCGTCACCTTCTTGATCGTCTCCCAGCGGTTGAGCTTGGCGTTCAGCTCGGCCACGTAGCCCTCGACCATCTCCTGCGCCTCCGGCGAGGTGACGATCGTGGTGTAGTCGCTGCCCTCCAGGCGGGTGCCGGCGGCCCAGGCCTGGATCGCGTCCGGGTCCAGCGTCACCAGCATGGTGCAGTAGTTGCGGGCCTGCCCGATCACCACCGCCTGCGAGGTGTACGGGCAGACGGCCTTGAACACGCCCTCGATGTGCGACGGCGCGACGTACTTGCCGCCGGACGTCTTGACCAGGTCCTTCTTGCGGTCGGTGATGCGCAGGTAGCCGTCGTCGTCGAGCGTGCCGATGTCGCCGGTGCGGAAGAACCCGTCCTCGGTGAACGCCTCCGCGGTCTCGCCGGGCAGGTTGTGGTAGCCGCGCATGACCGGGCGACCGCGGACCAGGATCTCGCCGTCGGTGTCGATCCGGCACTCCAGGTCGCCCATGGCCCGGCCGACGCTGCCGATCTTGAGCCCGTCGGGCGGGTTGACGAACGCGCCGGCGCTGGTCTCGGTGAGGCCGTACCCCTCGGAGATGGGCAGGTTGGCGGCGGCGAAGAAGGTGGCGATCTCCTGGCTCAGCGGCGCCGCGCCGGAGACCAGGACCCGCATCCGGCCGCCGAGCCGCGCCTGGAGCTTGCTGAAGACCAACTTCTCGGCCAGCCCGTACCTCAGGCGCAGCCCGGCCGGGACCGGCTTGCCGGCCTGCTCCAGCGCGACCTTCTCCTTGCCCACCGTGACCCCCCAGGCGAAGATCTTCGCCTTCGCGCCCCCGGCGGACTGCGCGGTGGTCACCGCCTTGTTGTAGACCTTCTCGAAGACCCGGGGCGCGCCGCACATCAGCGTCGGCCGCACCACGCCCAGCAGCTCGACCAGCTTGTCCACCCGGCCGTCGACATAGGTGGGCAGTCCGACGTGGGTGGCGCCGCAGAGCAGCGTCTTGCCGAACGAGTGGGACAGCGGCAGCCAGAGGTATTGCAGGTCGTCGACGCGCAGCAGGCCCAGCTCGGCCTGCGCCACGCCCTCCCAGCACCAGCCGCCGTGCAGCAGTTCCACGCCCTTGGGCCGACCGGTGGTGCCCGAGGTGTAGATCAGGGTGGCCAGGTGGTCCGGGCCGATCCCGGCGACCAGCCGGTCCACCAGGTCGGGCTCGGTGGCCAGCGCCGCCGCCCCGCGTTCCTCCAGCTCGGCCAGCGTGAGCTGGGGGACGCCGGCGGCCGGGTCCGGCGTGCCGTCCAGGAGCACCACGTGGGTCAGCGCCGGCAGCTCGGCGCCGGCGATCTTCGCCGCCTGGGCCGGATTCTCCGCGAACAGCACGCGCGAGCCGGAGTCGGCGAGGATGTAGACCGCGTCCTCCGGCTCGGTGGTCGGGTAGACGGTGGTGGTGGCGCCGCCGGCGCACATCACGCCGAAGTCGGCGAGCACCCACTCCAGCCGCGTGTTGGCCAGGATCGCGACCGGATCCTCGAGGCCCACACCGAGCCCGTGCAGCCCGGCCGCGATCGCCTTGGCGCGCTGCCCGACCTGCTCCCACGTCAGCCAGACCGGGCCCGAGTCGTCCTGGGCGGGGTGGGCGAACGCGTGCCGGTCGGGGGAATCCGCCACGCGCTTGAGGAACATGTGCGGTACGGAACGGTACGGTACATCGAGAGCCATCGTGGTAGCCGCCTTCAGGGGTGGAGGGACGTGACGGGGGTCACGCCGGTCTGCGGTTACCGAAGAGTATTGCGTGCACCCGGGCAGCGGCTAGTGCCGAACGGTCGGGGTGCCGTGCTCAGGCGTACCGGGCGGCGGCGCGGGACCAGTCGTAGGTGGCCCGGACCCAGTCCCGCCGGGTGGCGAGGAAGGCCCTCGTCCCGTCGTCGGCGGCGGCGACAAGCGCGGCGTCCCGCTCCGCGTACACGTCGAGCGTCGCGTTGAACCGGGCGGCCGCGGCGCGCAACGCCGCCTCCTCGCCCTGCCCGGTCTCGCCGGCGATCGTGGTCACCAGGTTGTGCGAGCCCGGGGCGACGCCGCGCTCCTTGTCGTAGGAGAACAGGTCGTTGCACCAGCAGACCAGGTCGGTGGCGAGCACGTCCAGCGCGGCCAGCGCCGGATCCGCCCGCCGGGCCGGGCCGGGCCGCGCCGGGTGGGCCAGGTCGGTCACCGTGAAGCTGGGCCGGACGCCGCCGGTGTGCCGGCGCATCTGCACGTACTCGGCCACCCCGGGCACCCGCCGGTGCTCCCGGTTGGCCGCCTCCCAGAGCAGCGCCAGCAGGTACTCCCGCAACTGGCTGACCAGGCGCAGCAGCAGCGCCGGCCGTCGCACGTCGCGCGCCCGTCGGCACAGGTCGTGCAGGGCGACCGCGAGCGGGCCGGCGTCGGTCGGCGCGGGCGCGGCCGGGTCGCCGTGCCGGTCGAGCGCGGTGAGCAGCGTCGCCACGGTGGGCGCCAGCCGGGTGGGGTCCACGCCCAGGTCGCCGTCGTCGCAGGCGTCGTCCACCACGAACAGCCAGGTGATCAGGTCGGTGAGCAGCCGCAGCCCGTCCACCGTCGCGTCCGGGCAGGCCCGCCCGGCCAGCTCGGCGGCGTGCGCGCCGGCCAGCCTCCGCTGCCCGGCCGGGTCGTCGACCAGGCCGAGGTCGCGGGCCCAGTCGGCGCTCGCCGCGGCGACCCGGTCGACCGCGGGGTGCCGCCGGGCCGCGAAGGGCGGCTCGTGCAGCGCCGAGAGCGCGTAGCCACGCATCCCTGCCCCCTGTCCGCCGCCCGTGGTCTCGACCGGCGGGCAGGAGCGTACGGCAGGGTGAATCGGCACCCATCGCTGGGATATGCAATTTTCACAATGCGCTTGTCATGACCCGCGTACGCTCGGTCAGAAACCCAGCTCGGCGGCGCGCAGCCGGTCCGCGGCCCCGGTCGGGCCGTCCACCTGCACCCGGGCCACCCGCTGCCGGCCGCTCACGAACAGGATCAGCTCGCCCGGCGCGCCCACCAGCCGCAGGCGCTCGCCGCCCCGGCCCACCCGGAACTCGCCGTGCCCCGGCGCCTGCACCAGCACCTCGGCGGGGAACCGCCGCAGCGCCATCCGCGCCAGCAGGCCGACCCGCTTCCAGAGCATCGCCTGCTGGCCGGTCGGCAGGTCACGGGGACGCCAGCCGGCGCCGGCCCGCCGGACGTCCTCGTGGTGGATGAAGAACTCCACGCCGTTGGCCAGCTCGTCGGTGAGGGGGTTGCTCACCGGGCTCCACACCGGCGGCCGGCGGACCCGGGCCACCAGGTCGGCGTAGGGACCGGCGGCGACCCGGCGGCGGACCGCCTCGCCGTGGCCGCGCAGCGGCGGCAGCAGGATGCCGCCGGCCGCGTCCGGCCGGCGCTCCCGCACCAGCAGGTGCGCCGCCAGGTCACGGGTGGTCCATCCCTCGTTGACCGTCGGCGCGTCCGGTCCGAGTTCCAGCATCAGGTCGGCGAGCGCCTCGCGCTCCGCCCGGGCGTACCGCGGCATGGCCCCGATGGTAGGCCCGATCGGGGCCGTCGGCGCGGCGTGGGCGCCGCGGCGGCCGAAGCCGGTGGCCCGGGCTCGCGGGGAACGTGACGGCGGACATATCCCGGCCGGGTCGGCGGAGGTGGCGGCGAGCGGTAAGGATGGGGGAGAAAATTGCGGCTTACGGCGGGGGAGAGCGTGGCGAGCAGGACAAGTCGGGACGTGCTCGGCAGAGGACTGCGGGTGCTCGGCCGGGCGATCCGGGAACAACCCCGGATCTTCGCGGTGGCGGTGACCGGCAGCGTGCTCTTCGGCCTGCTCGTGATCGCCAGCGCGTACGTCGTCGGCGCGGTGGTCGGCGACCTGGTGGTGCCGGCGGTGGAGCGCGGCTCGGTGGCCACCGGCGCGCTCGCGCTCGCCGCCGCCGCGCTGTTCGGGATCAGCGTGCTGCGGGTGGTCGGCATCTTCGGCCGACGGCTCGGCGCCGGCTACATGCAGTACCGGCTCCAGGCCGCCTACCGCCGCCGGGTCACCCGCCGCTACCTCGACCTGCCGCTGGCCTGGCACCACCGCAACTCCACAGGCACGCTGCTGTCCAACGCCAACTCCGACGTGGAGGCCGCCTGGTACCCGATCGCGCCGCTGCCGTTCGCGGTCGGCACGCTGGTGATGCTGGTCGGCGCCGTGGCCTCGCTGTTCCTCACCGACTGGGCGCTCGCCCTGGTCGGCCTCGCGGTCTTCCCCGCCCTGTTCGCGCTCAACGTGGTCTACTCCCGCCGGATGGCCCCCCGGCAGGCCCGGGCGCAGCGGCTGCGCGCCGAGGTCAGCGGCATCGCGCACGAGAGCTTCGACGGCGCGCTGGTGGTCAAGACCATGGGCCGTGAGTCGCAGGAGACGGCCCGCTTCGGCGCCCGCGCCGGCGAGCTGCGCGACGCGCTGATCTCCGTCGGCCGGCTGCGCGGCGTCTTCGACCCGATGCTGGAGACGCTGCCCAGCCTCGGCACGCTCGCCGTGCTGGTGGTCGGCGCGATCCGGCTCCGCCAGGGCGCGATCACGGTGACCGAGCTGGTCAGCGTCGCGTTCCTGTTCACCGTGCTGGCGTTCCCGGTGCGGGCCATCGGCTGGGTGCTCGCCGAGCTGCCGCGCAGCGTCGCCGGCTGGGACCGGGTCCGCCGGGTCCTCGACGCCACCGGCGAGATGCCGTACGGAAACGTGACGCTCGACCCGGCCGTCCGCACGCCGGCCACGCTGGGCTTCACCGACGTCCACTTCGCGTACGAGCCGGCCGAGGCGCACCTGCCCGGCGCCGAGGTGCTCGGCGAGGTGACCTTCACCGTGCCCGCCGGGAAGACCGTCGCCCTGGTCGGGCCGACCGGCGCCGGCAAGTCCACCATCACCTCGCTGGCCGTGCGCCTGGTCGACCCGCGCACCGGCCGGGTCACGCTGGACGGCGTCGACGTGCGCGACCTGACCGCCGCCTCCCTCGCCGGCACCGTGGCGCTGGTGGCCCAGGTGCCGTTCGTCTTCGACGACACGGTCCGGGCCAACATCACGCTCGACCGCGACGGCATCGGCGACGACGAGGTGTGGGCGGCGCTGCGGCTGGCCGAGGCGGACGGCTTCGTGGCCGCGCTGCCGGACGGGCTGGACACCATGGTCGGCGAGCGGGGCACCTCGCTCTCCGGCGGGCAGCGGCAGCGCCTCACCCTGGCCCGGGCGATCGCCGGCCGGCCCCGGCTGCTGGTGCTGGACGACGCCACGAGCGCCGTCGACCCGCGGGTCGAGGCGGCCATCCTGGCCGGCCTGCGCGCCCCCGACGACGGCGGCGCGCCGGCGTCGATCCTGGTGGTGGCCTACCGACGGGCCACCATCGCGCTCGCCGACGAGGTGATCTACGTGGAGCACGGCCGGGTGGTCGCCCGCGGCACCCATCCGGAGCTGCTGGCCACCGTGCCCGGCTACGCCGACCTGGTCACCGCGTACGAGCAGGCCGAGCAGGAGCGCGAGCAGAACCGCACGTACGACGAGGTCACCCCGATGACCTCCGGCCTGGAGATCGAGGTTGACCGGTGAGTGTTTCGGCGGAGGCGCAGCGGCCCACGGCGGAGTCGGCCGAGTCGACCTGGGGGACGCTGCGGCGGGGGCTGGCGCTCTCCCCGGAGCTGAAGACCGGGCTCGCCGGCACGTTGGCGCTGGCGCTGGTCTACATGGTCGGCCGGGTGGCCGTGCCGGTGGCGGTGCAGCGCGGCATCGACCACGGCATCGTCGGCGGCCTCGACCTGGACGTCATCTCGCTGACCGTGACGATCACCGCCGCCGTGCTGGTGGTCACCACCACCTGCGGCTACCTGATGATGCGCCGGCTGTTCACGGTGAGCGAGACCGCGCTGGCCGGCGTGCGCACCCGCGCGTTCCGGCACGTGCACGACCTGTCCATGCTGCACCAGCAGTCGGAGCGGCGCGGGTCGCTGGTCTCGCGGGTGACAAGCGACGTCGACCAGATCACCCAGTTCCTCCAGTGGGGCGGCGTGATCCTCATCGTCAACCTGGGCCAGCTCCTGGTGACCACCGCGGTGATGCTCGCGTACTCCTGGCAGTTGACGCTCGTGGTGCTCGTCGCGTTCGCGCCGGCGGTGCTGATCATCCGACTGTTGCAGCGCCGGCTGGCCGGCGCGTACGGACTGGTCCGGCAGCGCACCGGCACGCTGCTCGGCGCGATCGGCGAGAGCGTGGTGGGCGCCCCGGTGATCCGGGCGTACGGCATCTCCGGGCGCACCGCGCGCCGGCTGGACGCGGCGATCGACGGGCAGCGACTGGCCCAGCAGCGGGCCATCCGGATCAGCATCGTGGGCAGTTCCGTCGGTGAGTTGGCCGCCGGCCTGGCGCTGGCCGGCGTGGTGGTGGTCGGGGTGAGCCTCGGCGTCGACCGCACCCTGTCGGTCGGCCAGCTCACCGCGTTCCTGTTCCTGGTCACGCTCTTCATCCAGCCGGTGCAGATCGCCACCGAGGTGCTCAACGAGGCGCAGAACGCGATCGCCGGCTGGCGCCGGGTGCTCGACGTGCTGGACGTCGCCCCGGACGTGGCCGACCCGGGCGAGCAGGGCCGGGAGCTGCCGGCCGGGCCGCTCGACGTCCGCTTCGCCGGCGTGACGTTCGCCTACCCGGGCGGGCCGCCGGTGCTGCACGGCGTGACGCTGGACATCCCGGCGAAGAGCCGGGTGGCGGTGGTGGGGGAGACCGGCAGCGGCAAGACGACGTTCGCCAAGCTGCTCACCCGGCTGATGGACCCGAGCGAGGGCGAGGTGCTCCTCTCCGGCCTCGACCTGCGCCAGGTCCGTTTCGACTCGCTGCGCACCCGGGTGGTGATGGTGCCGCAGGACGGCTTCCTGTTCGACACCACGGTCGGGGAGAACGTCCGCTTCGCCCGGCCGGACCTGACCGACGCGCGGCTCACCGCCGCCTTCACCGAGCTGGGCCTCGCCGACTGGCTGGACGGGCTGCCGTCCGGGCTGGACACCCCGGTCGGGGAACGCGGCGAGGCGCTCAGCGTCGGCGAGCGGCAGCTCGTGGCGCTGGCCCGCGCCTACGTGGCCGACCCGGACCTGCTGGTGCTGGACGAGGCGACGAGCGCGGTCGACCCGGCCACCGAGGTCCGCCTGCAACGCACGCTGGACGCGGTGACCCGGGGGCGCACCACGCTCGCCATCGCGCACCGGCTGTCCACCGCGCAGGCGGCCGACGAGGTGATCGTGGTGGACCGGGGTCGGATCGTCCAGCGCGGCCCGCACGAGGAGTTGGTGCGCGACACCGACTCGGTCTACGCCCTGCTCTACGCGTCCTGGCTGGAGCAGACCCGCTGATCCCGCGGGTCCCACAGGGCTGGAGCAGACCCGCTGATCCCGCGGGTCCCACAGGGCTGGAGCAGACCCGCTGATCCCGCGGGTCCCACAGGGCTGGAGCAGACACGCTGATCCTGCGGGTCCGGCAGGGCTGGAGCAGGCCCGCCAGCTAGCGGGTCTGCTCCAGCGGGCCGGTGAGGTAACGCTGGAGGGTCGGGCCGATCGTGGCGGCAAGCGTGTCCGGCGACGCGGACGCGACCGGCTCCAGATGGATCACGTAACGCATCATGGCCAGGCCGGCGACCTGGGTGGCGACAAGCGCGCCGCGCAGCGGCACCTCGGCCGGGTCCAGGTCGAGCTGGGCGACCACCCGGCGCAGGATCTGGGTGGTCAGGAACTCCCGCAGCAGACGGGCGGTCCACTGGTTGCTCACCGCGGAGCGGAGCAGCGCCACCGCGGCCACGCCCGCCGGGGAGTCCCAGACCGACAGGAACGTGCGGACCAGCCGCTCGCCGACCTCGTCCGGGCCGCCCGCCATGACCCGCGGCACCAGCGCGGCCGGGTCGATCGGGATCGCCATGGCGGCGCGGAACAGGTCCTCCTTGGTGCCGAAGTAGTGGTGCACCAGCGCCGGGTCCACGCCGGCGGCCGCCGCGACCGCCCGGATCGGCGTGGCGTCGTAGCCGCGCTCGGCGAACGCCTCCCGGGCCGCGTTCAGGATCGCCTCGCGGGTGTCCGGGCTGCCGGGCCGCCGCCCGGTGCGACGCGGGCGCGCCGGCTCGGCGGCGTCGCGGCGCGGGCTCATCCGCTGCGCCGGCGCAGCGTCGCGGCGGCCAGCACCAGCGCGACCACCGCCGCCCCGGCCACGATCGCCACGTCGCGCCACATGGTGCCGGTCGGGTCGGTGTGCGCGCCGACCTCCTGGAGCGCCTCGACCGCGTACGACAGCGGCAGCGCGTCGCTGATCGCCTGGAGCCAGCCGGCCATCTGGTCGCGCGGCACGAACAGCCCGCAGAGGAGCAGTTGCGGGGCGACCACCACCGGCATGAACTGCACCGCCTGGAACTCGGTGCGGGCGAACGCCGAGCAGAGCAGGCCGAGCGCCACCGCCAGCACCGCGTTCACGCCGGCGATCAGCACCACCAGCCACGGGCTGCCGGCGGTGTCCAGCCCGAACACCTGGTAGGCCACCAGGGAGGCGACGGTGGACTGGAGCACCCCGGCCAGGCCGAACGCGATGCCGTAGCCGAAGAGCAGGTCGAGCTTGCCCAGCGGCGTGGTGAGCAGCCGCTCCAGCGTGCCGGTGGTGCGCTCGCGGAGCATGGCGATGCTGGTCACCAGGAACATGATGATGAACGGGAAGAAGCCCAGCATGATCAGGGCGACCCGGTCGAAGGTGCTCGGCGCGCCGGGCGGGGTGGGCTGGTCGACGTACATGAAGTAGACGAGCGTGAGCAGCACGACCGGGACCACGACGAGCAGCGCGAGGGTGCGCCTGTCGTGCCGGAGCTGGCGCAGGATCCGCCCGGTGGTGGCGGCCAGGATGCGACCGTTCATGACGTGGCCTCCGGCTCGGCGTCGCGGATCAGGCGGAGGAACGCCTCCTCCAGGTCGTCCTCGCCGGTCGCGGCGCGGACCGCGGCCGGGGTGTGGTCGGCGACCAGTCGGCCCTCGCGGATCAGCAGCAGCCGGTCGCAGCGCGCCGCCTCGTCCATCACGTGGCTGGAGACCAGCAGCGTGGTGCCGGCGGCGGCCATGGTGTGGAACCGGGCCCACAGGTCGGCCCGCAGGACCGGGTCCTGCCCGACCGTGGGTTCGTCGAGGACGACCAGCTCCGGGTCGCCCACCAGGGCGCAGGCGAGCGAGGCGCGGCTGCGCTGGCCGCCGGAGAGCGTGCCGACCAGTTGGTCGGCCGCGGTGGCCAGGCCGACGTCGGTCACCGCCCGGTCGGCCTCGGCGCGGCCCCGGCCCTGGAGCACGGCGAAGTAGCGGGCGTTCTCCCGGACCGTGAGGTCGGCGTAGACGCTTGGCGCCTGGGTGAGGTAGCCGACCCGGCGACGCAGCTCGGCCGAGCCGGCGGGCCGGCCGAGCACGTCGACCGTGCCGCCGCCGATCCGCTGCACGCCGACCACCGCCCGCATGAGCGTGGTCTTGCCGCTGCCGCTCGGGCCCAGCAACCCGGTGACCGTACCCCGGGGAACGTCGCAGCTGATGCCGTGCAGCACCCGCCGCCCACCCCGGTCGACCACCAGGTCGCGGACCGACACCGCGCCGTCCATGACCGCCTCCGACAATTCGTCAACTGATGAAATCAACGCTAGATGAATTCTCTCCACCCGGCAATAGCGGTTGACTTCGAGTGGACTCGAACTGGAAGCCTGGTCGGCGTGGACATCGGTATCCGGGAGAAGAGCCTGAGCGTCGGCGAGGCGGCCGAGCGGGTCGGCCTGACCACCTACACGCTGCGCTGGTACGAGCAGGAGGGCCTGGTCGCCCCGGTCGGGCGGGACTCCGCCGGCCGCCGGCGCTACACCGAGGCCGACGTCAACTGGCTGTTCCTGCTCACCCGGCTGCGACGCACCGGCATGCCGGTACGCGACATGCGCCGCTACGCCGAGCTGGCCCGGCAGGGCGACCGCACGCTCGGCGCGCGCCGGGCGCTGTTCGAGGCGCACCGGGTGCGGGTGCTGGCCCGGATGGCCGACCTGACCGAGGACCTGAAGGTGCTCGACCACAAGATCGACGCGTACCGGCGCGCCGAGGAGGAACTGGGCTGAAGCCGCCCGCAGCGGACACCCGGTCCGCCATCGGTCATTGCGCCGAAGATCGGACTTCCGGCACCATGTCGCGGTGGGTCCCGCTTCGTTGCCCGAGTCCGGATTCCTCGACGACTGGGCCGCCCGCCTCCGGCAGGCCGCGGACCGCCCGGTCGTCGGGATCATGCTGCGCGGCAGCCACGCCCGGCGGGCCGCCACCGAGCACAGCGACGTCGACGTGGACGTGCTGGTCGCGGCCGACGACGACCGGCCCGCCTCGTCGACCCGCCCCCGCCCCACCGACCCCTACGCCGCGCGGCGCGCCTACCTGACCGAGTTCGACGGCCGCCTCGTGCACGTCTCGGTCGCCTCCCGGGACGTCCGCTCCTGGGTGCACCGGCTCGGCCAGCCCGCCGACTGGGCGTTCGGGCTCCCGGTCACCGCGCCCGCCCGGCTGCTCTGGGCGGTGCCGGAGTGGCGCCGCCGGATCGACCTGCCGGTGCTCTGCCAGCCCGCGGACGAACCACGCCTGGAGGAACTGATCGCCACGCTGGGCAAGGTGGCCGGCGCCCGCTGGGCCGGTGACCCGATCGGCGTCCGGCTCGCCGCCGCCGACCTGGCCCGGCTCTGCCCCTCGGTGCTCCGGCTGGCCAACCCGTCGGTCCGGGTGGTGTCCCGGCGGGCCGCCCTGACCGCCGCACTGGACCTGCCGGTCGCGCCGCCCGGCTACCGCGCCGACATGCTGCTCTGCCTCGGGCTGCGCGCCGGCGACCCGACCGAGGTCGGTGCCGCGGCCGGCCGCCTGGTCACCGGGATCGTCCCGCTGGTCCGCCCGTACGCCGACGAGGTCACCGCGGTGGCCGGCGCCGACCTGGCCGAGGCGCTCGCCGACGGCCGGGTGGACCGCTACCTCGGTCAGCTCGCCCGCGCGCTGCACGCGGTGCCGCCCGTCACCCGGGACGCGTCTTCGGTGCCGGCGCCGCGTGCGGGAGAATGGTCAACCGTGCCCGCCTCTGACGCGCCGGTGACCGGCGCACCCACCCGCCCCGTGGCCCCCGGCCCGGCCCGCCCCTCCCGGCTCGACCCGGCCATCGCGGCGAAGCTGCGCCGCGGCCCCGACGGCCTGGTCGCCGCCGTGGTCCGTGCGCACGACTCGGGTGAGGTGCTGATGGTCGCCTGGATGGACGACGAGGCGCTGCACCGCACGCTCACCACCGGCCGGGCCACCTACTGGTCCCGCAGCCGGGGTGAGTACTGGGTCAAGGGCGCCACCTCCGGCCACCACCAGTACGTCCGCTCGGTAGCCCTGGACTGCGACGGCGACGCGCTGCTGGTCAGCGTGGAACAGGTCGGCGCGGCCTGCCACACCGGGCACCGGACCTGCTTCTTCACCGACCTCCCGGTCAGCTCGCCGGAGGTGACCCCGTGACCGACGGCGCCGTCACCCCGGACCGGTCCGCGTTCACCGAGTTGGCCGCCCGATGGCGGGTCGTGCCGGTCACCAGGCGGCTGCTGGCCGACGCGGAGACCCCGGTCGGGGTCTACCGCAAGCTCGCCGGCGGTCCCGGCACGTTCCTGCTGGAGTCCGCCGAGCAGGGCGTCGGCTCGGCCGGCACGGCCTGGTCGCGCTACTCGTTCATCGGCGTCCGCAGCGCCGCCACGCTCACCGAGCGCGACGGCGAGGCGAGCTGGACCGGCGCCCCGCCGGCCGGCGTGCCCGCCTCCGGCGACCCGGTCACCGTGCTGCGGGAGACCGTCGCCGCGCTCGCCGGCCCGGCCTGGGACCCGGGCGGCGACATGCCGCCGCTCACCGGTGGCCTGGTCGGCTACCTCGGCTACGACCTGGTCCGCCGCTTCGAGCGGCTGCCGGAGCTGACCGAGGACGAGCTGGACGTGCCCGAGCTGGGCATGATGCTCGCCACCGACCTGGTGGTGCTCGACCACTACGAGGGCTCGGCGATCCTGGTCGCCAACGCGGTGCTGCCCCCGCCGGACGCGCCCGACCGGCCGGAGCGGGTGGCCGCCGCGTACCACCACGCGGTGGGCCGGCTGGACGCGATGACCACCGCGCTGTCCCGACCGATTCCGCCCATGGTCTCCACTGTCGACCGGCCGGGCATGGGCGAGGTGACCAGCCGGACGCCCGACGGCGGCTACCCGAAGGCGGTGGAGGCCGCCAAGGAGGCGATCCGGGCCGGCGAGTGCTTCCAGATCGTGCTCAGCCAGCGCTTCGAACGGGCCACCGACGCCGACCCGCTCGACGTCTACCGGGTGCTGCGGACCACCAACCCCAGCCCGTACATGTACCTGCTGCGCTTCGACGGCTTCGACATCGTCGGCTCGTCGCCGGAGGCGCACCTCAAGGTGAGCGCCGGCCCGGACGGGCGCCGCCGGGCGCTGCTGCACCCGATCGCCGGCACCCGGCCGCGCGGCGGGTCGGCCGACTCCGACGCCCGGCTCGCCGCCGAGCTGCTCGCCGACCCGAAGGAGCGCGCCGAGCACGTCATGCTCGTCGACCTGGGCCGCAACGACCTGGGCCGGGTCTGCCGCCCGGGCACGGTGCAGGTGCCGGAGTTCGCCACCATCGAGCGCTACAGCCACGTCATGCACATCGTCTCGACGGTGGTCGGCGAGCTGCGTGACGACCGCACCGCGTTCGACGCGCTGGCCGCGACGTTCCCCGCCGGCACGCTCAGCGGCGCGCCCAAGGTGCGGGCCATGGAGATCATCGAGGAGCTGGAGCCGGTCCGCCGCGGCGTCTACGGCGGCACCGTCGGCTACTTCGCCTTCGGCGGCGACCTGGACATGGCGATCGCCATCCGCACCGCGCTGATCCGCGACGGCCGGGCCTACGTGCAGGCCGGCGCCGGGGTGGTGGCCGATTCCGATCCGGCAGCCGAGGACCAGGAGACCCGGAACAAGGCCGCCGCCGTGCTGGCCGCGATCGCCGCCGCCGAGACGCTGCGGCCGGCCCGATGAGCGCGCCGGTCACCGCCGCGGCCGGCCGGGCCGCCGCCCCGGGCCGGCGCGAGCTGGCGTACGCGGTGCTGCTCTGCCTCGCCGGGGCGGGCCTGGCGGCGTGGGCGGTGACCCGGGGCTGGTCGGTCGAGCCGACCGCGCGCGGCGCGCTGCCGTCCGGTCAGCGGCGGAGCACCGGCGCGGACCTGCTGCCCTGGGCGTCGGCGTTGGCCTACGTCGGACTGGCCGGCGGTGGCGCGGTGCTGGCCACCCGGGGGCGGCTGCGCCGGGCGCTGGGCCTGCTGCTGACCGGCGTGGGGCTGGGCGTGGCGGTCGGCGGCGGCGTCGGGCTGACCGAGGCCGGGGTGACCCGGCACTGGCCGGCACTGGTGCTGGTGGGTGGCCTGGCGCTGGCGGCCGGCGGGGCGTTCACCGCGGCGCGCGGCGCCGGCTGGCCGGCGATGGGCGCCCGCTACGAGCGGCGGGCGGCCGGGCCAGGCGGGTCAGCCGACGCGGACCGGCCGGCGGTCGAGCGGGGCACCCGGGACGCGTGGGACGCGTTGGACCGGGGCGAGGACCCGACGGTCACCTGACCGGCTGCGCCTCGCGAGCGTCGCGGCGGTGCCGGGCCGCGGCCCGGGCGGCGGTCAGCTCGGCCACCAGTCGCTCCAGCTCACGGCGCTGGGCGGCCCGGGCCCGGTCGGCGCAGACCGCCTCCCAGGCGTTGCCTCGGGCGGTGCGCGTCCGCCCGTCGCCCGCCGCGGCGCGTTCGAGCGTGTGCACCGCCCCGACGGCGAGCGAGGCGACGGTCCGGGAGATGGTCGTCAGCCCGAGGTTCTGGTTCGGCCCGTTGGCGCTCATGGTTCACCCCACACGAGATCGTTTGGTGACGGTCGGCAGCCGCCTCGACGAGTCTGCCCGAGGACGATGCTGCCGGTCTCACGTTTCGCCGCCGTGACGCCCAGGTCAACGGTCCCGCAGCGGGGCCGACCTGGGCAGGGCCGGAGGTCCTTGAGCTTGGTCACAGCCGGCCTGCGGCGCGCGCCCGGGCATGGTGAGATAGGGCATGGGCGGTGGTCGATGCATCAGGTGGCGCTGCGTGACATCGCGTTCACCGGAAGTCGGCCATCATGCCACAGCCCATGTGGTGAGGTGCGCCATACCCCCCGGCACGTGTCGCCAGGTGGCGCCCCCTAGCATCGGCCCATGACACCCGGAGAGGGGAGTCCGTTGGTGACTGCTGAGCATGCGCACGCGGAGGGGGACGACGCCGGAGCGGCGACGTCCGCAGGCGTGCTCGACGAGATCCTGGCCGGCGTGCGTGAGGACGTCGCCCGGCGGCAGGAGCAGATTCCGCTGGAGCGGATCCGTGAGCTGGCCGCCGCCGCGCCGCCGCCGCTGGACGCGTACGCGGCGCTGCGCCGGCCCGGCGTGGCCGTGATCGCCGAGGTGAAGCGCTCGTCGCCGTCCAAGGGGCGGCTGGCCGAGATCGCCGACCCGGCCGACCTGGCCGGCGACTACGCGGCCGGTGGCGCGCGGGCGATCAGCGTGCTGACCGAGGGTCGCTGGTTCGGCGGGTCGCTCGACGACCTGGCCGCCGTGCGGGCCGCGGTGAACGTGCCGGTGCTGCGCAAGGACTTCGTGGTGTCCAGCTACCAGGTGCACGAGGCCCGCGCGCACGGCGCCGACCTGGTGCTGCTGATCGTCGCCGCCCTGGAGCAGAACGCGCTTGTCGGGCTGCTGGAGCGGATCGAGTCGCTGGGCATGACCGCGCTGGTCGAGGTGCACACCGAGGAGGAGGCGGACCGGGCCCTGGAGGCGGGCGCGCAGGTGATCGGCGTCAATGCCCGCGACCTGCGTACCCTGGAGGTCGACCGTTCGGTGTTCGAGCGGATCGCGCCCGGCCTGCCGAGCAGCGTCGTCAAGATCGCCGAGTCGGGCGTGCGTGGTCCGCACGACCTCATCCGGTACGCCTCGGCCGGCGCCGACGCCGTCCTGGTGGGTGAGGGCCTGGTCACCCAGAAGAGCCCGCGCGAGGCGGTCGCCGAGCTGGTCAACGCCGGTAACCACCCGGCCACGCCCCGCCCGGTGCGCTGAGCCGCGCCGGGTCACCCGATCCGAGAGGACGCCCGCGATGAGCGCCGCACCCGCAGCCGGCCAGGTTCCCGACTCCGCCGGCCACTTCGGCCGGTTCGGCGGCCGGTTCGTCCCCGAGGCGCTCGTCGCCGCGCTGGACGAGCTGGACGCGGCGTACCGGAAGGCGATGGGCGACGACGAGTTCCTCGCCGAGTTCGACGCCCTGTTGCGTGACTACGCCGGCACACCCTCGGAGCTGTACGAGGCCCGGCGGCTCTCCGCGCAGGTGGGCGCGCGGATCCTGCTCAAGCGCGAGGACCTGAACCACACCGGCGCCCACAAGATCCGCAACGTGCTCGGCCAGGCGCTGCTCACCAGGCGGATGGGCAAGCGCCGGGTGATCGCGGAGACCGGCGCCGGCCAGCACGGCGTGGCCACCGCGACCGCCGCCGCGCTGTTCGACCTCGAGTGCGTGGTCTACATGGGCGAGGTGGACACCGAGCGGCAGGCGCTCAACGTGGCCCGGATGCGGATGCTCGGCGCCACCGTGATCCCGGTGACCGCCGGCTCGCGCACGCTCAAGGACGCGATGAACGAGGCGATGCGCGACTGGGTCGCCAACGTCGAGGACACCCACTACCTGATCGGCACCGCCGCCGGGCCGCACCCGTTCCCCGAGATGGTGCGGGACTTCGTCCGGGGCATCGGCGTGGAGGCCCGGCAGCAGTGCCTTGACCTGACCGGCGCGCTGCCGGACGCGGTCGCGGCGTGCGTCGGCGGCGGCTCCAACGCGTTGGGCATCTTCCACGCCTTCGTGCCCGACGCCGACGTGCGGCTCTACGGCTTCGAGGCCGGCGGCGAGGGCGTGGCGACCGGCCGGCACGCCGCCAGCATCACCGGCGGCTCGTCGGGCGTGCTGCACGGCACCCGCACCTACGTGCTCCAGGACGCCGACGGCCAGACCATCGAGTCGCACTCGATCTCGGCCGGGCTGGACTACCCGGGCGTCGGGCCGGAGCACGCCTGGCTGCACGACGCCGGCCGGGCCACCTACCTGCCGGTCGACGACGCCGAGGCGATGGCGGCGTTCGAGCTGCTCTGCCGCACCGAGGGGATCATCCCGGCGATCGAGAGCGCGCACGCGCTGGCCGGCGCCCGGCGGATCGCCCCGGAACTCGCCGCCGAGCTGGGTCGCGAGCCGGTGATCGTGGTCAACCTCTCCGGCCGGGGCGACAAGGACGTGCACACGGCCGGGGCGTACTTCGGCATCCTCGACAAGGAGTGACAGCGTGAGCCGCATCGGGGTCGCCTTCGACAAGGCCCGGGCCGACGGGCGGGCCGTGCTGGTCGGCTGCATGCCGGCCGGTTTCCCGACCGTCGAGGGCAGCATCGCCGCCATGACCGCCATGGTCGAGGCGGGCGTCGACGTCATCGAGGTGGAGATCCCCTACTCCGACCCGGTGATGGACGGCCCGGTCATCCAGAAGGCGAGCGACATCGCGCTGGCCGGCGGCGTACGCACCGCGGACGCGCTGCGCATCGTCGAGGCGGTCGCCGCGACCGGCGCGTCGGTGGTCACGATGACCTACTGGAACCCGATCGAGCAGTACGGCGTCGACGCGTTCGCCCGTGACATGGCCGCGGCCGGTGGCACCGGGCTCATCACGCCAGACCTGATCCCGGACGAGGCCGCCGAATGGCTGGCCGCCTCCGACGCGCACGGCCTCGACCGGACTTTCCTGGTGTCGCCGTCCTCCACCGACGCCCGCCTGCGGATGACCGTCGAGCACTGCCGGGGCTTCGTCTACGCCACCGCGATCATGGGGGTGACCGGCGCCCGCGCGCAGACCTCGGAGGCGGCGCCGATCCTGGTCTCCCGGCTGCGCGGGGTCACCGACCTGCCGGTCGGGGTCGGGCTGGGCGTGGGCACCGGCGCGCAGGCCGCCACCGTCGCCGGCTACGCCGACGCGGTGATCGTGGGCAGCGCGCTGGTGCGGACCGTGCTCGACGCGCCCGACCAGGCCGCCGGCCTGACCGCGCTGCGCAAGCTCAGCGCCGAGTTGGCCGAGGGCGTCCGCAACCCGTCCCGCTGACGCTGCCGTCCCACTGACGCTGCCGTCCCACTGACGCTGCCGTCCCGCCGACGCTGCCGGCCTGCGGATCGGCTGCTCGCCGCTGTCCTGGCCGTGCTGTCCCGGTCGGGCCGTCCTGGTTGTTCCGTTCTGGTCAGGGGCTGGCCGGTCGGGCGTCGGTGAGTCGTTTCTGATGTCAGCTCGACAGGCATCGGCCAGGACACTCCGAGCCGCCCGGGGCGAGCCGGCTCCGGGCGCCGTCGCCGCCCCGTCCCGCGCGGCGGAGCGGCCCGGGGTGCCGCGGACACGGTCCGCACCGGTACCGTGTGCACCCGTGACCCTCGCTCCGATGACTTCCCTGGCGGCCATGCCCAGCCCCAGCACCGCCGTCTGGCAGCTCGGTCCGGTTCCGATCCGGGCGTACGCGCTCTGCATCATCGCCGGCATCGTGGTGGCCTGCGTGGTCACCGAGTACCGGCTGCGCCGTCGCGGCGTCGCTCCCGGCGCGGTGCTCGACATCGCCGTCTGGGCGGTGCCGGCGGGCATCATCGGCGCCCGGATCTACCACGTGATCACCTCGCCGGAGAAATACTTCGGCGACGGCGGCCAGCCGCTCAAGGCGTTCGCCATCTGGGAGGGCGGGCTCGGCATCTGGGGCGCGGTGGCCGGCGGGGCGGTCGGCGCCTGGCTCGCCGCCCGGCAGCTCGGCATCCCGCTCACCGTGGTCGCCGACGCGCTGGCCCCGGGCATGCCCCTGGCGCAGGCCGTCGGCCGGTTGGGCAACTGGTTCAACAACGAGCTCTACGGCGGGCGCACCAGCCTGCCGTGGGGGCTCGAGGTGCACGTGATGGACCCGGACAACCCGGGCCACGCGTTGCGGGACGACGCCGGCAACCCGGTCCTGCAACCGGGGCTCTACCATCCGACGTTCCTCTACGAGTTGATCTGGAACCTCGGGGTCGCGGGGCTGGTGCTGGTGCTCGACCGCAAGCTGCGGCTGGGCCGGGGCCGGGCGTTCGCGCTCTACGTGATGGGCTACACGGCGGGCCGGTTCTGGATCGAGCTGATGCGCACCGACGAGGCCAACCACATCCTCGGTGTCCGGCTCAACGTCTGGACCGCGGCGCTGGTCTTCCTCGGCGCGCTCGCCTATTTCATCCGGGTGCGCGGGCCGCGCGAATACCTCGTCCCGCTGGGTGAGCCGGCCGCGCCGGTGACGCCGTCCGGCGACGTGTCCCAGGTCGACCTCGCCCGCCGCGAGGGCGGGGCGGCGACGGTGGCGCCCGAGGGCTACCGGGTGGTCACCGAGGAGCAGTTCCGCACGTACAAGAAGACCGGCGCGCTGCCCCCGACGGACGACGAGCCCGACGCGGTGGGGGGCGCCGACCCGACCGACCGGGACGCGACCGACGACGCCGACGTGACCGCCCGCGAGTCGACCGGACGGCCCGAGGTCGGCGACGGACCCGGACCGGACCTGACCGGCGACCGTGACGTGACCGGCGACCGTGACGTGACCGGGGACCGGGACGTCTTCGGCGACCGCGAGGTGACCGGCGACCGTGACGCGATCGGCGGCACGGAAGCGGCCGAACACGCCGGCCGGGCGGACGCCGGCGGGCGCCCGACAGACCGGGACAGCTGAGCGGGGGAGCCATGCGCAGCGCGGTGGTGGTCGGCGCCGGCCTCGGCGGGATGGCGGTGGCCGGCGCGCTGGCCCGCTCCGGCTGGCAGGTCACGCTGCTGGAGAAGGCCGACCGGGTGCGGCCGGAGTCGACCGCCGTGGTGCTCTGGCCGAACGGGGTACGCGCGTTGCGCGCCCTCGGTCTCGGCGCCGGGCTGGACGCGATCGCCACCCCGCTGCCCGACGGGGGGATCCGTCGCCCGGATGGCCAGTGGCTGGTGCAGCCGCGCCCCACGCCGGCCGACCGGATGCCTGTGGTGGTGCACCGGGAGGACCTGCACGACGCGCTCATCGCCGGGCTGGGCGAGCGGGTGGAACTGCGTACCGGGGTGAGCGTGCGGAGCGTGCGCGCGACGGCCGGCGAGCGTCCCGCGGTGGGCGACGGCCGGCACCTGTTCGAGGCGGACCTGGTGGTCGCGGCCGACGGCACCGACAGCGAGATCCGCCGACAGCTCGCCCCGGAGACCGCCGTGGTCAGTTCCGGTTGTGCCGCCTGGCGGGCGGTCATTCCCTGGTACCGGGCCCCGCAGCTCCCCGACGACCAGCAGCCGAACGGCGAGACGCTGGGCGCCGGCTACCGGTTCGTGGCCGCGTCGCTGGGCGAGCGGGGCACCGCCGGCGCGTCCCGGCGGGGCGGCATCTACTGGGTGGCCACCGCGGCGGGCGCGCCCCGCCCGGAGCCGCCGGACATCCAGCTCGCCCTGCTCAAGCGCTGGTTCGCCGGCTGGCCCGCGCCGATCGCCACGCTGCTGGACGCCACCGACCCGGCCGACGTGGTGCAGCAGGAGGTCCGCGAGCTGCGGCCGCTGCCCCGGGCGTACGGCTTCGCGGCCGGTCCGGGCGGCCTGGTGCTGCTCGGCGACGCCGCGCACGCCATGCCACCGCACCTCGGGCAGGGCGCCTGCCTCGCGTTCGAGGACGCGGCGACGCTCGCCGCGCTGCTGCGCGAGTCGCGGCTGCCGGACGCGGTGAGCGCCTACGACCGGCTGCGTCGCCCCCGGGCCGCGACGATGGTCCGGCAGACCCGCCGGATGTCGGCCGTGCTGCAGACCCGGGGCCGGCTGGCGTTGCGGGCCCGGGACGCCGCGCTGGGCACCATCAGCCCCCGGCTGCGCAACACGGCCGCGGCGGCCGCCGCCGACTGGCAGCCGCCGTCCTGACCGGGCGCGGGCCGGCGCTCAGATGACCGCGGTCGGTTCGGCGATGCAGGCCGTGCCGACCCGGCGGAACCCCACCCGCAGGTAGACCCGGGCGATGTCCTCGCTGCCGGCGCTCAGGAAGATCAGGTCGGTGCCGGCGGCGCGCAGCTCCCGGGCCAGCGTGGCGGTGACCGCCGTGCCGAGGCCGCGTCGCCGGGCCGACGGCAGCGTGGCCACCCCGGCGACCTCCGCCACGTCGCCGACCCGCATCGCCATGCCGCTGGCGAGCGCGCCCTCCCGCGCGGTGGCGGCCAGGACGGAGATCCGCCGGCCGTCGGCCACCCGGGCCGCCTCCTCCTCCAGCGCGTCCACGTCCAGCCGGGCGAGCGCGGCGTCCCGCTCGGCCGGCCCGGCCTCGCCCCGGGCGGTGCCGCCGTGGGCGAAGCCGACCGCGGCGACGGCCCGGCGCAGCGCGATGTCCGCCGCGAAGCTCGGGTGCGCCGGATCCAGCACCCGCACCGGTACGTCGCTGAGCGTCCCCGGGTCGGGCAGGCGATCCGCCTCCAGCAGCATCAGTGGCGCCTCCAGCACGCTCAGCCCCGCCGAGCGGGCCACCGCCAGCAGGTCCGGCTGGTGCTCGTGCACCCACTCGAACGCCTCCGGCAGGCCCAGCTCCCGTTGCCGGGCGCGGACGGCGGTCACCTCGGCCAGCGTGGGCGGCTCGGTGGCGTCGAGGCGGGGGCGGGCGTAGAACGGCCAACCCGCGCCGTCGCGGACGAACAGGACCAGGGAGTCGAACTCCTCCGTACGGGCCCCGTCGCGGGGCACCGCGTCGTAGAACCGCTCCAACCGGTCGAGCACGTCACCACGTACGACATCCACCGCGCGAGACTACACGTCCCAGCATCTGGAAGTGTGATCAATCTGAAGTGGCCTTGCGCGGTACGCCCTAACGTAGACTCAATAAACCCCAGCGGGCCGACGTCGTCCCCACCATGTACCAACCTGAGTGACGACAGGAGGCCCGGTGGCCTTTCCGTACCCTCACAACCCGCAGCCGGCCCCGCCGACGCCCGGTCTCTACGACCCCGCGTACGAGCACGACGCCTGCGGCGTGGCCTTCGTGGCCGACCTGCACGGGCGGCGTTCGCACCAGGTCGTCGCGAACGGCCTCGGCGCGCTGCGCCGGCTGGACCACCGGGGCGCCCGGGGCGCGGAGCACAACACCGGTGACGGCGCCGGGATCATGATCCAGGTGCCGGACGCGTTCCTGCGCGCGACAGTCGACTTCCCGCTGCCCCCGGCCGGGCAGTACGCCACCGGCCTGGTCTTCCTGCCCGACGACGACGCGGCCGAGGCCCGCGCCCGCCAGGTGGTCGACAAGTACGCGCTTGTCGAGGGCGCCGACGTGCTCGGCTGGCGCACGGTGCCGACCGACGCGTCCGACCTCGGCGAGACCGCGCTCGCGGCGATGCCCCGGGTCCGGCAGCTCTTCGTGGCCGCGCGCCGGCTGACCGACACGCCGGCCGGCGCGGCAGGTGACCCGCTGACCGGGCTCGACCTGGACCGGGTGGCGTTCTGCCTGCGCAAGCAGGTCGAGCGGGAGACCGCCGAGCGGGGCGTGCCGGCCTACTTCCCGTCGCTGTCCGGCCGGACGATGGTGTGGAAGGGGATGCTCACCCCGGACCAGCTTCCGGCGTTCTATCCGGAGCTGACCGACGAGCGGGTGGACAGCGCCATCGCGCTGGTGCACTCGCGCTTCTCCACCAACACCTTCCCGTCCTGGCCGCTGGCGCACCCGTACCGGTTCATCGCGCACAACGGCGAGATCAACACGATCCGCGGCAACCGCAACTGGATGCAGGCCCGGGAGGCGCTGCTGCGCAGCCCGAGCATCCCGGGCAACATCCGGCGGGTCTTCCCGGTCTGCACGCCGGCCGCGTCCGACTCGGCCAACTTCGACGAGGTGCTCGAACTGCTGCACCTGGCCGGGCGGAGCCTGCCGCACGCGGTGCTGATGATGATCCCCGAGGCGTGGGAGAACGACCCGGACATGCGCGCCGACAAGCGCGCGTTCTACCGCTTCCACGCCAGCCTGATGGAGCCGTGGGACGGTCCCGCCTCGGTCGCGTTCACCGACGGCGAGATCGTCGGGGCGGTGCTCGACCGCAACGGCCTGCGTCCGGGCCGCTGGTGGCACACCAGCGACGGGCTGGTGGTGCTCGGCAGCGAGGCCGGCGTGCTCGACCTGGACCCGGCGACGGTGGTGGCCAAGGGCCGGCTCCAGCCGGGCCGGATGTTCCTGGTCGACACCGTCAACGGCCGGATCGTCTCCGACGACGAGATCAAGACCGAGCTGGCCGCCGCCCGCCCCTACCAGGAGTGGCTGCACGCCGGCCTGATCGAGCTGGACGACCTGCCGGCGCGCGAGCACACCGTCTACACCCACGACTCGGTGCGCCGCCGGCAGCAGACGTTCGGCTACACCGAGGAGGAGCTGAAGATCCTGCTCGGCCCGATGGCCCGCAGCGGCGCGGAGCCGATCGGCTCGATGGGCACCGACACCCCGATCGCGCCGCTGTCCACCCGGCCCCGGCTGCTCTACGACTACTTCCACCAGCTCTTCGCCCAGGTCACCAACCCCCCGCTGGACGCCATCCGGGAGGAGCTGGTGACCAGCCTGGCGTCCACCATCGGGCCGGAGGGCAACCTGCTCGACCCGGGCCCGGCGAGCTGCCGGCAGATCGTGCTGCCCTACCCGGTGATCGACAACGACGAGCTGGCCAAGCTCCTCTCCGTCGACGAGGACGGTGACCTTCCGGGATTCAAGGCGGTCCGGGTCTCCGGCCTCTACCGGATCCGCGACGGCGGCGCCGGCGTCAAGGCCCGGCTGACCGAGATCTGCCGGCACGTCTCCGAGGCGATCGAGGACGGTGTCCGGATCCTGGTGCTCTCCGACCGGGACTCCAACGCCGACCTGGCCCCGATCCCGTCGCTGCTGCTCACCGCGGCGGTGCACCAGCACCTGGTCCGCGAGCAGACCCGCACCCAGGTGGCGCTGGTCGTGGAGTCCGGCGACTGCCGGGAGGTGCACCACGCGGCGGTGCTGATCGGCTACGGCGCGGCGGCGGTCAACCCGTACCTGGCGTTCGAGTCGGTCGAGGACATGATCTCCACGGGCGCGCTCGTCGGCGTGGACCGGGTGAAGGCGGTCCGCAACTACGTCAAGGCGCTCGGCAAGGGCGTCCTGAAGATCATGTCCAAGATGGGCATCTCCACCGTGTCGTCGTACTGCGGGGCGCAGGTGTTCGAGGCGGTCGGCCTGGACACCCGCCTGGTCGACCGCTACTTCCGCGGCACCCCGAGCACGATCGGCGGCATCGGGCTCGCGGACATCCACGCCGAGGTCGCCGCCCGGCACGCGCTTGCCTGGCCGGCGCCGGGCAGCCAGGCCAGCGACCGGTTGGAGGTCGGCGGCGAGTACCAGTGGCGCCGCGAGGGCGAGCTGCACCTGTTCAACCCGGAGACCGTCTTCCTGCTCCAGCACGCCACCCGCAGCCGCCAGTACGACGTCTTCCGGCAGTACACCGCGAAGGTCGACGCGCTGGCCGCGAAGGCGGGCTCGCTGCGCGGGCTGTTCACGCTGCGCACCGGCGTCCGCCCGGCGGTGCCGCTGGACGAGGTCGAGCCGGCCACCGAGATCGTCAAGCGGTTCGCCACCGGCGCCATGTCGTACGGGTCGATCTCGGCCGAGGCGCACGAGACCCTGGCGATCGCGATGAACCGGCTGGGCGGCAAGTCCAACACCGGCGAGGGCGGCGAGGACGTCGACCGGCTGCACGACCCGGCCCGCCGCTCGGCGGTCAAGCAGATCGCCAGCGGCCGGTTCGGCGTGACGAGCGAATACCTGGTCAACGCGGACGACCTCCAGATCAAGATGGCGCAGGGCGCGAAGCCCGGCGAGGGCGGTCAACTGCCGGGCAACAAGGTCTGGCCGTGGATCGCCCGCACCCGGCACGCCACCCCGGGCGTCGGCCTGATCTCCCCGCCGCCGCACCACGACATCTACTCCATCGAGGACCTGGCCCAGCTCGTCCACGACCTGAAGTGCGTCAACCCGGCCGCCCGGGTGCACGTCAAGCTGGTCAGCGAGGTGGGCGTGGGCACCGTGGCGGCCGGCGTGGCCAAGCTCAAGGCCGACGTCATCCTGATCTCCGGGCACGACGGCGGCACCGGCGCGTCCCCGCTCAACTCGCTCAAGCACGCCGGCACCCCGTGGGAGCTGGGCCTGGCCGAGGCGCAGCAGACGCTGCTGCTCAACAAGTTGCGCGACCGGGTCACCGTGCAGGTCGACGGCCAGCTCAAGACCGGTCGGGACGTGCTGGTCGCGGCGCTGCTCGGCGCGGAGGAGTTCGGTTTCGCCACCGCCCCGCTCATCGTCGAGGGCTGCGTCATGATGCGGGTCTGCCACCTGGACACCTGTCCGGTCGGCATCGCCACCCAGAACCCGGTGCTGCGCGAGCGGTTCACCGGCAAGCCCGAGTTCGTGGAGAACTTCTTCCTCTTCCTCGCCGAGGAGGTCCGCGGCTACCTGGCCGAGCTGGGCTTCCGCAGCATCGACGAGGCGATCGGGCACACCGAGCTGCTCGACGTCGCCGGCGCGATCGACCACTGGAAGGGTCACGGCCTCGACCTGGGCCGCGTCCTGCACCTGCCGGAGCTGCCCGAGGGCACGGCCCGGCGGGGCGTCCGCGCCCAGGACCACGGCCTCGACGTCGCCCTGGACAACCGGCTCATCGAGCTGGCCGGTCCGGCGCTGCGCGAGGGCTCCCCGGTGCGGGTCGAGGTCGAGGTGCGCAACGAGCACCGCAGCGTCGGCGCGATGCTCGGCGGCGAGGTGACCCGCCGGTTCGGCGGCGCCGGGCTGCCCGACGACACCGTCGAGTTCCTGCTGCGCGGCACCGCCGGCCAGTCGTTCGGCGCGTTCCTGCCGCGCGGCGTCACGCTGCGCCTGCACGGCGACGCCAACGACTACGTCGGCAAGGGGCTGTCCGGTGGCCGGATCGTGGTCCGGCCGGACGCCGCCGCGCCGTTCGTCGGCGAGGACGCCGAGCCGGGTCGGCGCGCCGAGGACCAGATCATCGCCGGCAACACCATCCTCTACGGCGCGACCGGCGGCGAGGTGTTCCTGCGTGGTCGGGTCGGCGAGCGGTTCGCGGTGCGCAACTCCGGCGCGGTGGCCGTGGTCGAGGGGCTCGGCGACCACGGCTGCGAGTACATGACCGGCGGCACGGTGGTGGTGCTCGGCCCGACCGGGCGCAACTTCGCCGCCGGCATGTCCGGCGGCACCGCGTTCGTGCACCGGCTCGACCGGCGGCTGGTCAACGCCGAGCTGGTCGACCTGTCGCCGTTGCGCGACGAGGAACGCGACCGGCTGCACGACCTGGTCCAGCGGCACGTCGCGGAGACCGCCTCGGCGGTCGCCGAGGCGCTGCTGAAGCGCTGGCCGGAGGCGGTGGAGGAGTTCACCGCCGTGGTACCCCGGGACTACCGCCGGGTCATGGAGATCGTGCGGGCCGCCGAAGCCGCCGGCCACGACGTCGACGACGCGGTGATGAGTGCGCTCTCACCAACCCCGGCGCCGCCCGCGCCGCGGGCGGTCGCCCAGGAGGTGGCTCGTGCCTGACCCGAACGGTTTCCTGCGCTACGACCGGCGGCTGCCCGCCCGCCGCCCGGTCCCGGTGCGGATCACCGACTGGCGGGAGGTCTACCCGCCGGCCGGCGAGGAACTGGTCCGTGAGCAGGCCACCCGGTGCATGGACTGCGGCATCCCGTTCTGCCACGACGGCTGCCCGCTGGGCAACCGCATCCCGGACTGGAACGACCTGGTCCGCACCGGCAACTGGGACGCGGCGGTGGAGTCGCTGCACGCCACGAACAACTTCCCCGAGTTCACCGGCCGGCTCTGCCCGGCCCCGTGCGAGGCGGCCTGCGTGCTCGGCCTCGGCGGCCAGCAACCGGTCACCATCAAGCAGGTCGAGGTGGAGATCGCCGACGCGGCGGTGGCCGGCGACGGACTGCGGCCCCGGCCCGCGTCGACGTCGACCGGTCGCTCGGTCGCGGTGGTCGGCTCCGGCCCGGCCGGGCTGGCCGCCGCGCAGCAGCTCGCCCGCGCCGGCCACAGCGTCACCGTGTACGAGCGCGACGACGCGATCGGCGGCCTGCTCCGCTACGGCATCCCCGACTTCAAGCTGGAGAAGCGCCACGTCGACCGCCGGGTGGCCCAGCTCACCGCCGAGGGGGTGCGCTTCCGCACCGGTGTGGACGTCGGTGTCGACGTGACCGCCGAGCAGTTGCGCGCCGCGCACGACGCGGTGCTGCTCGCCTGCGGCGCGTTGCAGGGCCGGGACACCCTGGAGACGCCGGGTCGGGCGCTGCGCGGCGTACACCAGGCGATGTCGCACCTGGTGGCCGCGAACCGGGTGGTGGCGGCGGCGGGCGACGGTCGACCGGCCCTCGCCGTGCTGCCGGACGGCACGCCTATCGACGCGGCCGGCAAGCACGTGGTGATCATCGGAGGTGGGGACACCGCCGCGGACTGCCTCGGTGTGGCGCACCGGCAGGGCGCGGCCGGCGTCCACCAGCTCGATCTCTACCCGCAGCCCCCGGCGGACCGGGACGCCGCCCGCGACCCGTGGCCGACCTGGCCGTGGGTGCTGCGCTCCTACCCGGCGCACGAGGAGGGCGGCGAGCGGGTCTTCGCGGTGGCCGTGCAGGAGTTCGTCGACGACGGCACCGGGCAGGTCCGCGCCGTGCGGATCGCCGAGGTGACGGTGGAGAAGGTCGACGGCCGGCGCATCGTCACCGCGCTGCCCGGCTCGGAGCGGGAGATCCCGGCCGACCTGGTGCTGCTCGCGATCGGCTTCGAGGGCACCGAGGAGCAGCCGTTGCTGGCCCAGCTCGGGGTGGCCCGCAACGGTCGCGGCGCGGTCGACGCCCGCCCGGACTGGCAGGCGGCCGACGGCGTGTTCGTCGCCGGGGACATGCACCGGGGCGCCTCGCTCATCGTCTGGGCGATCGCCGAGGGGCGGGCCGCCGCCGCGGCCGTGCACGCCTACCTGGGCGGGGTGGGCGAGCTGCCCGCCCCGGTCGACCCGGCCCGGCAGCCGCTGGCGGGGTAAGGAGGGGCCCCCGCTTAACGCATTCGGTATAGGCGGGGGCCCCTTTTAACACCGCTGGGCGTGGGCCACGTCTCGTCCGGCGGGGCACCGACGGCACGAAGATCATCGTTACGCTGCGGGCATGGACGTCGAGGCACGCCTGCGGCGGGCACGCCGCTGGCTCTGGATCGTGGTGGTGGGGCTCTTTCTCAGCGGGGTGACCGCGTTCCCGCTGGAGATCGAGGTGCGGTGGCTGCTGGCGGCGCTCGATCCGCTCGCCGGCCGGCTCCCGGCGTTGCTGAGCTGGATCGAGCGCGTCCACACCGGACTGGTGACCGCCGACCGTGACTACCCGTTCCTGCTCTACGGCACCGACTGGCTGGCCTTCGCTCATCTGGTGCTCGCGGTGGCGTTCTGGGGACCGCTGCGTGACCCGGTGCGCAACGTCTGGGTGGTGCAGGTGGGCATGGTCGCCTGCGCCGGCATCGTGCCGCTGGCGTTGATCTGCGGCCCGATCCGGGACATCCCCTGGTTCTGGACGCTCGTCGACCTGTCGTTCGCGGTGGGCGCGTTCCCGCCGCTCTGGTTCGCCTACCGGCACATCCGCGCCGTGGAGGCGGCGGTGGGGTCGGGCGGGGCCCCGCTCGCGCGGGAGCCCCGCCCGACCTGACACCTCAGCGGTGCAGCAGGTCGTGCGCCGCCCGGATCTTCGACCAGGACGCCGGTCGGGCCGGGGCCGCCGAGGTACGCGCGGCGGCGCCCACCTCGGGCCGGCCGGCGGTGAACAGCCAGGTGGTGAACACCGCGTCGAGATCCTGGCCGGAGATCCGCTCGGCGAGCGCCTGGAACTGCTCGATGGTGCCGTTGCCGTACTGGTGCCGGGCGGTCCAGGTGCGCAGGATCCGGAAGAACGCCGGGTCACCGACGGCCAGCCGGATCTGGTGCAGCGCCATCGCGCCCCGGTCGTAGACGGCGTCGTCGAAGACCCGGTCGGCGCCCGGGTCGCCGGGGAGGACCTGCCAGAACTCCGAGTCGGCCGGGTAGCTGTCGTAGGTGAAGTCGAACAGCTCCTGCGCGGTGCCCTCGTCCTGCTCCTCCGACCAGAGCCACTCGGCGTACGAGGCGAAGCCCTCGTTGAGCCAGATGTTGCGCCACGCCGCCACCGAGACGGAGTCGCCGAACCACTGGTGGGCGTTCTCGTGCACCACCACGTAGGGGTTCGCGCCGCGCCGCCAGAAGCCGGGGCCGTAGACCGGTCGGGTCTGCGTCTCCAGGGCGAACCCGATGCCGTCGATCGGACCGGCCACGCCGCCCTGCGCCTCGAACGGGTACGGGCCGAACACCCCGCTCTCCCAGTCGACGATCTCGGCGGTGCGTTCGATGCTGGCCCGGGCGGCCGGCAGGCGCTCGCCCAGCGTGGTGCTGTACGCGTTCACCACCGGCTGCCCGTTCGGCGCGGTGTCGGTGACGATGTCGTACTGCCCGATGGCCAGGAACGCCTGGTAGGTGGCGCCGGGCTTGACGCTGCGCCAGCTCCACCGGGTGCGGTTGCCCGCCTCGGGCAGCGGGTCGCGCGGCTGCACGCCGTTGCTGACCACCTCCACGCCGGTCGGCACCGAGACGGAGATGTCCCAGGTGGCCTTGTCCTTCGGGTGGTCGTTGCTCGGGTACCACCACCAGGCCGACTCGGGCTCGTTCACGGCGAGCGCGCCGTCGGCGGTGCGGGTCCACCCGGTGTAGCCGTAGACCTTGGTCTGCGAGGGGACGCCGGCGTAGTTAACCACGACGGTGAGCTGCTGGCCCTTGAGGAGCGTCCGGGGCGGGGTGACGACCAGCTCGTGGTCGCCGGCCCGGGCGAAGCCGGCCACCCAGCCGTTGACCCGCACCGACTCCACGTCGAGCGCGAAGTCGAGGTTGAACCGGGACAGGTCCTTGGTGGCGGCGGCCAGGATGGTGGTGGTGCCGCTGAGCCGGTCGGTGGCCGGGTCGTAGCGCAGCCGGATGTCGTAGTGGTCGACGTCGTAGCCGCCGTTGCCGTAGTCGGGGAAGTAGCTGTCGCCCAACCCGGGGCTGCCCGGCGTGGGGGTGGCCGCCGAGACGTGCGGGCGGCCCGGTCCGGTCGGGGCGGCCTGGCCGGGTGCGCCGGTCACGGTGGTGACGGCGGTGGTGAGCGTCAGGGCGGCGATCGCCGCCGGGAGTGCGCGTCGCACGGGTGGGACTCCCTCCGTCGGGGTGTACGCACCCTGAACCTAATCGACGCATGTAAACGGATCTGCCCCGCCCGGGAGCCGACAGCTATTCAATTTTTGCGAATGTTTCGATAGCATTACCCGCTAGTAACAAGCACGACCCCTCGGCCACGCGCGCGGTCAACGGGCTCCACCACCCCTGTCCCGTGGAGGTCCTGTCATGTCCCGTCGCGTCCGTACCGCGCTCGCCGCGGTGTTGGCGGCCGTCCTCGGCGCCGTGCTCCTGCCCGGCGCCGCCCGGGCGGCCACCGTCAACTACGTCGCCCTCGGCGACTCCTACTCCTCCGGCGTCGGTGCCGGCCCGTACGACCTCTCCACCTGCCTGCGCAGCCAGAAGTCGTACGCCCCGCTCTGGGCGGCGGCGCACGCGGTCACCAGCTTCCGCTTCCCGGCCTGCGGTGGCGCGGTCACCGCCGACGTGCTGAACAGCCAGGTGGGTCAGCTCAGCTCCACCACCACGCTCGTCACCATCACCATCGGCGGCAACGACGCCGGTTTCGCCGACGTGATGACCAGTTGCCGCTTCGGCAGCACGTCGAGCTGCGAGAGCGCGGTGGCCGGCGCGAAGGCGTTCGCCACCGCGACGCTGCCCGGCCGGCTGGACGCGACCTACGCCGCGATCCGCGACCGGGCCCCGAACGCCCGGCTCGTGGTGCTCGGCTACCCGCGCCTGTTCGAGACCGGCTCCTGCGGGCTGCTCGCCATGAGCAGCTACAAGCGCACCATCCTCAACCAGGCCGCCGACGTGCTGAACGGGGTCACCGCCGGGCGGGCCGCCGCGGCCGGGGCGACGTTCGTCGACGCGCGGCCGGCCTTCACCGGGCACGGGGTGTGCGCTGCCGACCCGTGGATCCGCGACGTCAGCGGGGTGATCGAGGCGTACCACCCGAACGCGAACGGCTACCGCTACGGCTACCTGGCCGCGCTCACCGCCGCGATCGGCTGAGGTGTAAGGAGGGGCCCCCTGTTAACGCATTCTGCATAACAGGGGGCCCCTCCTAACAACCGCCGAGGCGGAGAGGCTCAGCGGCCCGCCGGCGCCAGCCCGCCGATCCTCTCCGGCAGTGCGGTCGCGGCGGCGGGCGTACCGGGCGTCACCGGGGACAGCGCGGTCGGCACGACCTCCGGCGTCGGTCCGGTGCGCCGCCACGGCCGGGCGCGCCGTCCGGACGGTACGGCGAGCGCGGCCAGCGCCGCGGCCAGCGAGATGCCGGTGAGCAGCAGGAAGCCGGCGGTGAAACCGGCCTCCCGGGGCAGCCCGCTCGGCTGTGGGTCGGCGGTGATCACGGTGCTGGCCAGCGCCGCGCCGATCGCCCCGCCGATGGTGCGGATGTTGGCGTTCATGCCGGTCGCCGCGCCGGTCTGCGAGGCCGGCACGTTGCCCACGATGAGATTGGCCATCGAGGCGAACGCCAGCCCGATGCCGAGTCCGACCAGGCCCCCGGCCAGGGCGACCTCCCACCGGGTGTCGTGCGCGACGGTGAGCATCGCCGCGGCCGTCACGTTGAAGACCGCGCCGGTGGTGAGCTGCGCCTTCGGGCTGAACCGGGACTCCAGCCGCCCGGCCAGCAGGCCGGCGGCGAACATGCCGACGAGCATCGGCAGCATGAGCAGTCCGGCCTGGGTGATGCTGGCGCCGAAGCCGTAGCCGGCGCTGGTCGGGATCTGCGCGAACTGCGGCAGGAAGGCGTAGACGGCGAACATCGAGGCGCCGTAGAGCAGCGCGACCAGGTTGGTGGTCCAGACCGCGGGCAGGCGCATCATCCGCAGGTCGATAAGCGGGTTCGCGGCGCGGGCCTCGACCGCCAGCCAGCCGGACAGCAGCACCGCGGCGAGCGCGAGCAGGCCGATCACCCGACCGGAACCCCAACCCCAGGCGGCGCCCTGGCTGACCGGCAGCAGGAGCGCCACCAGCCACCCGGAGAGGAGTACGGCGCTGGCCCAGTTGATCCGGCCCGGGGTGCGTACCGGCGAGCGCGGCACGAACCGGTGCGCGGCCAGCGCGGTGAGGCCGACCACGACCATCGGGATCCAGAACAGCCAGCGGTAGCCCAGGGTGGTCACGATCGGGCCGGCGAGCACGACGCCCAGGCCGCCGCCCACTGCCACCACGGCCGAGATCGACGCCACCGCGGAGCTGACCCGGGCGGCCGGGAACTCGTCGCGAATGATGCCGAACGACAGCGGGAAGACGGCGCCGCCGATGCCCTGGACCACCCGGGCGGCGATGAGCACGCCGATGTTCGGCGCGACGGCCGCCAGCAGGCAGCCCAGCGCGAGCGCGGCGAGCGAGACGACGAGCGTCCGCTCCTTGCCGACCATGTCGCCGATCCGGCCGAGGATCGGTGTGAAGATCGACGCGGAGAGCAGGTAGGCGGTCAGCACCCAGGTCACCGTGTTCGGCGAGGTGTGCAGGTCGTGCTGGATGGTGGGCAGCACCGGCGTGATCAGCGACTGGAGCATCGCGAAGAAGCCGGTGCCGGCCGCGAGGACGAGGAACGTCATCCGGCGCGAGCCGCGCCGGAAGGTGTCGATCATGTGGGAGAACTCCCGTTCGGTACGAGATGGTCGGCCGCTCGCGCGTGGGGCGGCGATGGCGGCGCATCGGGCCGGGGCCCTCGGAGTACGCTATCCGGAGGGGTGCCTCCACCAACGTAGTGGAGGGGTGCCTCCGGTTGCAAGAGGGAAGGAGTGACGCGCGTCATGCCCAGTGCCGACCGGTCGACCGAGGTCTTCGCGCGGCGCCCGAAGCGGGCCGACGCCCGGCGCAACTACGACGCGCTGGTCGCCGCCGCCCGCGAGGTGTTCGGCGAGTGCGGCGCGAGCGCCTCGCTGGAGCAGATCGCCCGCCGGGCCGGCGTGGGCATCGGCACGCTCTACCGCAACTTCCCGCAGCGGCGGGACCTGTTCGAGGCGGTCTACGTCGAGGAGGTGCGGGCGCTCAGCGCCTCCGCCGCCGACCTGGCCGACCTCGACCCGTGGGACGCCCTGGTCGGCTGGCTGCACCGCTTCGTCGCGTACGTCGGGACCAAGCGGGCGCTCGCCGAGGAGCTGGTGCACGACTCCGAGGTGTTCCGGAGCTGCCGCACCGAGATCTACGCCGCCGGCGAGCCGCTGCTGCGCCGCGCCCAGGCCGCCGGGGCCGCCCGGCCGGACGCCGACTTCGACGACGTGGTGCGCCTGATCAGCGGCCTCGCCGCCTATCAGTTCCCGGACCCGGCCCAGCGCGACCGGGTGCTGACCATCGCACTGGACGGCCTGCGCCCGCCTCGGTGACGAGGTGTTAAGCGGGGCCCCCTCCTATGCCTCAGGCGTTAACAGGGGGCCCTTCCTTACATTTCTTGCGTGGGGTGTCGACAATGGTGGGACACCGGCAGTCACCCGGAGGTGACCATGCGCGAACCGGCGACCCGGCCCCGCCCCACCCGGGAGCAGCTCCCGGCCGGTGGCCTGGAGCTGCTCACCCTGCTGGCCCGGCTGCTGCGGCGGCCCCGCCGCGGTGACCGCCGGCTCCCGCTGCTCTGGCTGCTCCGGCCGGCCGGCGACGGCGCGGTGGCCGGCCTGCTGCGCCGCTTCACCGCCCGGGGCACCGGCCGCCGGGTGCCGCACGCGGTGCTCGACCTGGCCGACCGGCCCGCCACCGACGACGTGGCGGCGGCGCTGCGCGAGCTGCACCGGCAGCTCTCCCTGGAGGCGTTCGGCGCGCCCCGGCTGCGGTTCCGGCACTATCCGCTCGCCGACTGGCTGATGCACCAGACGCTCGCCGTCGACGTGGACGCCGCGGACAGCGGCCGGGCCTCGCTGGTGCGCCGGCTGCGGGACTGGCGGGGCCGGCGGGCCGGCGACGACCCGCAGGTGGGCGGCGACTCCGGGCTCGGCGCCACGCTGCAACTGCTGCTCTGGCTGCTGCGCCGGGCGGTGCCCAGCGTGGTGTTCCGGATCGCCGTCTCCGGCCGGGTGCCGCTGGTCGGCCGGCAGTACCGCTGGTTCATGCGCCAGCAGTACCTGGCGCCCCGGCAGTCGGTGACGTTCCTCGGCTTCGCCGAGCGGCTCACCGCCGGTTGGCGCGACGGCGAGCACCCGGCGCAGGTGGAGAAGCTGCTGTTGCACGCGTTCCTGGAGGACCTGCGGCTGGCCTACCGGCGGCGGTTCTGGCGGCCGGGGGACTGGCGTCGCACCGCCTACCCGGTGGTGCTGCTCGACGGCGTGCGCCCGGACAACGTCGGGCACACCCTGGTCCGCATCGTCGACGAGGTCCGCAACGAGACCGGCCGCAACGACCCGCTGCTGGTGGTGGCGGTCGCCGCCGACCCGCCGCCGGAACCCGCCGCGCCGCGGCCGATGGTCGAGGCCGAGGAGGCGTACGAGGAGTGGGCCGAGGCGCTGCCGGAACGCCGGCGGCTGCGCCGCCCGGGCACGTGGCTGGTGGTGCTGGCGGCGGAGGAGGACGCTGCGGTCGTACCCCCGGGGGTTGCCCCGCCGGCGCTTGTGGCGCCGGATCCGCCCTGGTGGGCGCGGCGCTTCCTGCCCGCCGCGGTGGCCGTGGTGCTGCTCGCCGGGGTGGGGGTCTGGGCGCACGGGCGGTGGGCGCCGGACTGTCGCCCCTGGCCGACCGACCGGGTGAGCGTGCGCCTGGTGGGCGGCGAGTGCGTCGGCTACAGCGACACCGCCGGGCAGGTCTTCAACAGCGAGCCCGGCCAGGACCGGCTGCGCGCGGTGCAGCGGCGCGTCTTCGCGCAGAACCGGGCCACCGAGGAGGTGTGGCGGCGCAGCGACCGCCGCCGCCCCTACCTGACGCTCGTCTACCTGGGCAGCCTCACCGGCAACCTGACCCGTGCGGACGAGGAGTCCTACGTCTCCGAGCGCGAGGAGCTGGAGGGCATGGCCACCGCCCAGTACGCCCTGCTGAAGGAGTCGGCGGCGGCCGACGACGCGGCGCTGCTGCACATCGTGGTGGCCAACGCCGGCCGGCAGATGCGCCACGCCGGCGACGCGGTACGGATGCTGGAGGGCCTGGCCCGCGACGACCCGACCGTGCTCGGCGTCGTCGGGCTGGTGGACAGCCGCACCAGCACGGCGGCGGCGCTGCGCGAACTCAACCGGGTCGGCCTGCCGGTGCTCGCGCCCACCCTGTCCGCCGACCGGATGGACGAGAACTCCAGCCTCTACCTGGCCATGTCCGCGCCCAACCGGGAGCAGGCCCGAATGGTCGAGGCGTACGCCCGGCAGGTGCTGCGGGTGGGCGAGGCGCACGTCTACTGGACCACCGGCGAGCGCAGTTCGCTCACCGACGACCTCTACGTCTCCACCCTCGTCGACGGCCTGCGGGAGCGGTTCGGCGCCCGCCTCACCCGCCTGGACGAGTGGCGCAGCGGGCGCCGGCTCACCCAGGAGTGCGGCTGGTCCGGAATGCTCTTCTTCGCCGGCCGCTGGTCGGAGTTCGACGGCTTCCTGCGCGCGCTCAAGGAGTGCGGCGCGGACCCGCCCCGGCACCTCGTCGCCGACGACTCGGTGAACCGCTACATGGCGAACCCGGGGCTGCGGGCCAGCGCGCCGGGCAACCTGCCGGTCACGTACGTGTCGAAGGCGTCGCTTGCCACCTGCGCCGCGCTGCGGGCCGCGCAGGCCGCCCGGGACGACGCCCGGGGCAGCTTCCTCACCTGGATCGGCGCGGACGACCTGCTCGACCCGCCGCGCTGCCGGGAGGGCGCCGGCCCGCCGGTCGGCGAGCGGGTCAGCCTCGCCTACGACGCCGCGATGATGATGGTGCGCGCGCTGGAGATCCTGGCCGCCCGGTTGCGGCACGCGGACACCGGACGCCGCTGGGAGCCGCGCGCGGTCAACCCGGTCGGCGTGCACGCCGAGGTGCTGCGGCAGAACGCCGCCGGCGGCTATCCGGGGGTGAGCGGCCTGATCCGGTACGCCCCGGACTCCGGCGAGCCGGTCGCCAAGCGCCTGGCCCTGCTCACCGTGGCGAAGGTGCCCGACGTGGCGGCCGCGCCGGTCGAGGTCTTCCACTGCGGCGTGGCCGACGCGGCCCCGGATCCCGGCTGCGCTTCCGCACGGAGGTGACGGCGTCGGAGCATTCCGGGTGGCGGTGAACCCGCCGCTGCGAGATCTTGGAAGCCGAGGGCCCTCCCGGGGGCCGTTTCCTTCCAAGATCTGGGTGGAGGTCGGGATGGCGCGTGACGGCGGGGAGCTGGACGGGTTCCACATCGGAGAGCTGCCGGGCGGGGTCGGGGAGCAGGTGTCGGACTTCGCCACCGAGTGGGAGGGGGTCCGCTTCGCCACCCGGGTCTGGGAGCGCCAGGTCGAGGACGGCTACCGGGTCGACCTGCGGGTGCACGTGCTGCGGGGCGACCAGCTCACCGACCTGGGCGCGCTCCGCGACTTCCTCGCCGACTACCACGAGCGCGACCCCGCCACCGCCGAGCTGGCCGGCTTCCCCCACCCCGACGGCCCGGGCCTGATCGGCGACACCGAGGCCTTCTGGCTCACCGAGCCCGGAGTCGCCGTGAACGTCCTGTCCACCGCCGACCCCACCGCCCTCCGCACGATCGCCGAGCACGTCACCCGCGCGCTCTGACACCCGTCGATCTTGCACTTTCGGCCCGCGGAACGCGGCTCATGCCCCCATTCGTCGGGGCGACAAGTGCAAGATCGACGAGGCTGGCCGGCGGCTCCCGGGGCGGGGGCCGCCGGCCGGCAGGAGCGCTCAGCGGTGGGCGTTGCTCGGGCGGCCCCACGGGGCGGTGATGGCGAAGACGTAGCCCGGGGTCTGGATGTTGGCGAACAGGATCTTTCCGTCGGCGCTGAACGTCGGCCCGGTGAACTCGCTGTCGTTCAGCTCGTTGCGGGCCAGCGCGTACGCCTTGCCCTGCTCCGTGACGCCGACCAGGTGCGACACGCCCTCGCCGTCCTCGGCCAGGATCACCCCGCCGTACGGGGAGACGGTGATGTTGTCCGGCCCGTCGTAGTTGCCGTTGTCCGCCTCCGGGTCGGTGTTCACCCCGAAGATGGTCTTCAGCGTGACGGTCTGCCGGCGCGGGTCGTAGAACCAGACCTGCCCGTCGTGCTCGTGCACGCTGCCGTCGCTGAGCCGGGCGTAGCTGGCCACGAAGTAGGCGCCACCGTCGCCCCACCAGGCGCCCTCCAGCTTGCGGCTGCGGGTCACCTCGCCGTCGGCGAACTGCTTGCGTACCGACACGGTCCGGGCGTCCCGGTCCGGCACCTCCACCCACTCCACCTGGTAGCGGGTACCCGGCGTGGTGGCCTCGGACAGGTCCGCCACGTGCCCGTCGCCGCGCAGGCAGCGCATCGCCTCCAGGGTGCCGGCGGTGCCGCCGTCCGGCCGCTGCGCGAGCGCGCGCAGCGCGCCCTTGCCGGCCCGGAAGCCGGGCGGCGGCGTCCACCGGAAGTACAGGCCGTTCGGCCCGCTCGCGTCCTCGGTCAGATAGATCGAGTGGGTGTACGGGTCGACCGCCACCGCCTCGTGGGAGTAGCGGCCGAGGAACGTCAGCGGCACCGGGTCGGCGTTGGCGGCCCGGTCGTGCGGGTCGACCTCGAAGACGTACCCGTGGTCCTTGAGGAACTGGCCACCGGCGCGCTGTTCGGTCTCCTCGCAGGTCAGCCAGGTGCCCCACGGGGTGATGCCGCCGGCGCAGTTGTTGTGCGTGCCGGCCACGCTCACGTACTCGCGCAGCCGCCGGCCCTGCTTGTCCACCTCGATGGTGGTGGTGCCGCCGCGCGCGCCCGGGTCGTAGGTGAGGCCGGGCAGCGCCGGCACCGGGTAGGGCTCGCTGCCACCGATCTCGTGGTTGTTGACGAGCACCGAGCCGCGCGGGCCGCGGAAGCAGCCGGTGCCGTCGGCGTCACTGGGGGTGGGCTGGCCCGACTCCAGCAGCGTCGCGCCCGCCTGCGCGACGACGGTGTACGAGAAGCCCGGCGGGAGGGCCAGCAGACCGGCGGGGTCCGGCACCAGGTCGCCGTAGCCGACCGCGGGACGGCAGGCGGCCCGGGCCGCGGCGGGGCCGGCGATGGCGTCCAGGTTGCCGGCCACCACGATGCCGAGGCCACCGGCCGCGCCACCGAGCAGGGCCCGCCGGGAGAGGGGAGAGGAGGTCACGTCGTCGCCTTCCTGTGCACACGAGGTTGCACTGGCAGGCAAGTCGCGGCGCGGGAACGGCGGGCGGCGGGACCGGCCGCCGGCGGGTGAACAGTGGACGAACCTCGGGTGCCGAGCGTCCCGTGCCCCGCTCGCGCGCGTCCGTTAGGGTTCCCTCGATCGCAGACGGCGTCGAAGGGCGGACGGTGAACAGGCTCGCGGCGGCGTACCGGCAGGCGGTCGACCGGCACCGGCAGGCGTTGCGCCACTGGGAGGCGGCCCGGCGCGCGCTGGGCGCCGCCGGCCCGGCGCCCGTCGGCAGCCCCGAACTTGTCGCCCGGCTGGCCCGCCTGGGCGGGGAGCTGGCCGCCGCGGTGCCCGGCACCGCCCGCGTCGCGACCCACCCCGTTCCGGTACGCCTCGGCGAGGCGACCACCGTCGACGGCGCGTTCCCCGTGCTCGTGCCGGTGGGGGCGGGCGCCCACCTGGCGATCGACGCGGACGGCCGGGACCCGCGCGTCGGCGAGCTGCTGCGTGCCGTGGTGGTGCGGCTGCTCACCGCCGCACCGGCCGGCGCGGTCCGGGTGGTCGGCATTGACCAGGCCGCGTTCGGTGCGGCGTTCCTGCCGCTGCGCCCGCTGCACGACGCCGGGGTCCTCGGCGCCGCGGCGACCACGGAGGCGGAGACGACCGCGTTGCTGGACGCCGCCGAGCGGCACGCGCGTACCGCCCAACGGGCCGACCCGGAGGACCGTGAGCTGCTGGTGGTGGTCGCCGCGTCGGCGCCGCCGGCGCGGGAGCTGGCCCGGCTGGCCGCGCTCACCCACGCCGGCCCGGCCGCCGCGGTCTGCGTGCTGCTGGCCGGCTATTCACCGGCCGGGCCGGGTGGTGCGGCCGGGCGTGCCGGCGGGCAGTGGCCGGCCGGGCCGGGTGCGACCGGGCCGTGGCCGCCCGGCGCGGGAGCGGCGTCCGGGTCACCGGGCGGGGCGCCGCCGCTGGGGGCCACCACCCAGCTCCGGGTCACCGAGCGCTACACCCTGGTGGGGGATCCGCCGGGGCGGCCGTTCAGCACCGACGGCAGTGGACTGGCCGCGCCGGTGGTGCTCGACGGCGACCCGTCGCACGCCGCGGTGACCGCGCTGGCCCGCCGGCTCGCCGAAGCCGCCGACGACAGCTCCGGCGTCACGTTCGCCGACCTGCTGCCGGCGTCGCGCTGGACCGAGTCGGCCGGCTCCGGGCTGCGGACCGTGCTCGGCCGCGCCGGCCGCAAACCGGTGACCGTCGCGTTCGACGACGCCACGCCGCACTGGCTGGTCGGCGGGCGCACCGGCGCCGGCAAGACGGTGCTGCTGCTCGACGTGCTCTACGGGCTGGCCGCCCGCTACTCCCCGGCCGAGCTGCGGCTGATGCTGCTCGACTTCAAGGAGGGGGTCAGCTTCACCGAGTTCGTGCCCACCGGGCGCGACCCGTCCTGGCTGCCGCACGCCCGCGCGGTCGGCATCGAGTCCGACCGGGAGTACGGCGTGGCCGTGCTCCGGGAACTGCGCGCCGAACTGGCCCGCCGGGCCGACCTGCTCAAGCGCCACGGCGTCAGCCGGCTCGCCGACGTGCCGCCGAACGCCCGGCCGCCCCGGATCGTCACCGTCGTCGACGAGTTCCATGTGCTGTTCGCCGGCAACGACGCGCTGGCCCGGCAGGCGGTCGACCTGATCGAGGAACTGGCCCGCAAGGGCCGCTCGTACGGCCTGCACCTGGTGCTGGCCAGCCAGAGCACCACAGGCATCGAGGCCCTGTACGGCCGCGCGGAGGCCATCTTCGGCCAGTTTCCGCTGCGGATCGCGCTGCCCGGGGGCGATGCCGTGCTGGACCCGCGCAACGACGCCGCGCGCGGGCTCACCGTCGGCACCGGGGTGGTGAACACCGCCGCCGGCGCGCCCGGCGCCGACGTCGAGGTGTGCTTCCCGGACGCGCACGCCGCCGCGTCCGACCTCGCGGCGTTGCGCCACGAGCTGCACGCCGCCCGGCCGGACGGATCCGCGCCGCCGTCGGTGTTCCGCGGACACGACACGCCCCGGCTCGCCGACGACCCCGCCTGGGCCGCGCTGGCGGCCGGCGCCGACCCGCCGTACGCGCTTGTCGGCCGTGTCGTGGACGTCGCCGGCAGCCCGGCCGGGTTCACCCTCGACGCCAGCCCCGGCCGGCACCTCGCCGTGGTGGGCACCGCCGCCGCCGGCGCGGAGCTGCTGCGCAGCGCCGTGCTGTCCCTGGCCCGCCAGCACGCCCCGGGCACCGCCCGCTTCCTGTTCGCGCCGCTGGCCCCCGGCACCACCGACCTCGCCGACGACCTGGCCATGACGCTGGCCGCCGCCGGTCACCAGGTGCGCCGGTTCGACGCCGCCGCGCTGCGCGCCTTCCTCGCCGAGGCGGCCGGCGACACCCCCGCCCCGGGCCGCACCTACCTGGTGGGCTTCGGGATGGACGCGGCCGCCGGCACGCTCGCCGCCACCGACCCGGGCACGTTCCGCTCCGGCCACGACGACCTGCGCGCCGTGCTGCGCCACGGCCCGGGGCGCGGCGTGCACGTGCTCGGCTGGTGGCGCGGGCTGCGCCGGCTCGCCGACGACCTCGGTGGCAGCGGGCACCGCGACGACGTCACCGGCCTGGTCGCGCTGAACGTGCCGGCCGCCGACCTCGGCCTGCACCTGGGCGTGCACGACCTCGCCTGGACGCCGCGTGAGGGCCGGGCCCTGCTGGTCGACCGGCACGAGCACCGCACCGCGCTGATCGTGCCGTTCACCGAGGACGGTGCGGGATGAGCGGATTCGACGAGTACGCCGCGCTGATCCGGGAGCTGTCCACCCGACAGCGCGGCGGAGAGCGCGCGATCGCCGTGGAGGCCCAGCGCCGCCGCGAACTCCAGTCCGGTGTGGACCAGCTCGGACGCCGGCTGACCGCCCAGGGCGCCCACCTCGACCGGCTCGGCGAGGCGATCGGCACGCCCATGGCGTCCGTCCCGGACACGCCGCCGGCCGCCGGACCCGGATCGGGGGACGGGACGCCCGGCGGCGGAGCCGCCGCGCCGGGGCGGTCGGGTGTCGGGGCGTATCCCGACGGGAGCGTGCCCACCGGCGACCCGGCGGCGGATCTGGCGGCGGCCGGGCGGCTGGCCGACGAGGCCGACCGGCACGGGCAGGAGACCGAGGCGCTGGCCCGGCGGCCGGTGCTGCTGCCGACCTGGTCGGCGCCGGCCCGGGCGGTCGCGGTCTACGCCGGGTGCGCGCTGGTCGGCTCGGTGCTCATGCTGATCGCGCTTGTCGGTTCGCCGCTGCCGGTGTCCGGGATGGACCTGGTGGCGGCGGTGTCCTGCGCGGGCGTGCCGTTGACGTCCTTCCTGGCCGGTCAGCTCGTGCTCGCCCGCTGGGGCCGCCCCGTGCTGGCCGACGGCCCGACGCCGCCCGGGCGCTACGTCCCGCTGGGCTTCGTCATCTGCGCCCTGGTCTCCCCGTCCCTGTTCTGCCTCTACCTGATCCTCTTCCGCCTCCTCCGCTGACCCCCGATTCGCCGCCCGCTCCCTCGGCCGCTTGCCGCCCCGTCACGTTGTCGGCTCCTCGCGTCGCCGATCTTCGTGGGGTGGGAGGGGCGGGGTGGGGCGGTAGGGTGGCGGGAGGCGACGCGGGGGAGGGCTTGTGAGCGCTGCGGAGGTCATCGCCAGGCTGGCGGCGGCGGCACAGAAACTTGACGAGGCGAAGGCCCGCACGGCTGCCGCCGCGCAGGACGCGGCCGAGGCACGGGCGCTCGTCGCGGGTGCGCTCGAAGGCGCCACGGCGGGGCCGCTGATCGGGGTGATCGACGCCTACCGGCAGGCGCTCGCCCAGGCCGCGCAGGGTGGCGAGCCGGCCCGCCAGCACGTGCAGGAGACCATCGCGAAGGTCCAGGCGCTGGGCAACTGACCGGCCGTCACGGGTCGGTGAGGACCAGCCAGTCGCCGTCGCGTCGCGTGACGGTGACGTCCGGCGGCCAGACGTGGGTGACCGCCGTGGACGCGCGGGCCTGGTCGACCAGGGGGCGGCGGGCCAGGACGGCGCCCTCGAAGCGGGCCCGACCGTGGAACACGGCCCGGCCGAAGTTGGTGCCGCCCTCGAAGCGCGCGCCCTCGAACCAGGCCTCCTCGCCGAACTGGGTCCAGCGGAACAGCGCCATGTCGGCGAAGCGGGCCCGGTGGAAGCCGGCGTACGCGGCGAACGTGGTGTGCTCCATGGACAGTCCGCTCAGGAACTCCGCCTCCCGGAAGCTGGCGCTGCCGGTGAAGGTGGCCCGGTCGAAGCTGCTCGGCTGCCGCAACGTGGCGCCCCGGAACGAGAACTCCCCGAAGCGCGTCCCCCGGCAGGACATCTCGCCGCCGAGGTCGGCCCGGTCGAAGCTGGCCCGGCCGCTGATTCGGGCGTCGTCGAGCACGATCTCGGCGTCGCCGGTGAGGTCGTCGCAGACCACGTCCGCGAATTCGGCGGTCAGCCGCAGCCGGCCGTGCACGAGTGCGCCGGCGAGGTTCGTGGTGCCGGTGCAGACCGCGCCGGTGAGGTCGAGGTCGACGAGGGTGCAGCCGGTGGCGTCGAAGTCGTCCAGCCGGGCGCCGGTCAGGTCCAGCGCGACGCCGGGCCACCAGGTGTCCCGGTCCGCCCGCAGGTGCCGGGTCAGGGTCCGCTGCGCGGTGCGGCGCACCTCGGTCTCGCGCGGGTCGTCGGGCGCCGGCATCCGGAGGTACGCGCAGAGCACCGCCACGATTGTCGGGCGCTGCCCCGGGTTGTCCTGACCGAGCCGTTCCAGCGCGTGCAGGCCGCCGAGGCGTACCCCCGGGTTGTCGCTGCCGACCAGTTCGATGGCCCGGACGTACAGCTCGGTGAGCCGGCGCTCGGCGGCGTCGTGCTCGGCGGCGGTGGCCTGGCGTTCCTGGTGCCGCGTGGCGGTCTCGGCGACGGTCTCGGCGTGCGCCTGCACCCGGTCGCGGTGCGTCTGGTCGCGGGCGGCGACGGCCTCCTGGTGCCGCTGGCCGCGTTCGCTGATCCACTGTCGACGGGCGGCGAGGAGCAGCGCGAGTCCGCCGCCGGTGCCGGCGACCACGGTGAGGCCGGTGCGGATGGCGTCGACCCGCAGCGTGGCGCGGGTGTCGGGCTGGACGGCCCGGTCGGCCTCGGCGAGCAGCCAGTCGAGCACCAGCCAGCCGAGCAGGCCGGCGAGCAGCAGCCCGAGCAGCGCCAGCCACCAGGGCATCACCTTCAGCGGCTTCTCCGGCGGTGGGGCGGACACGGCGCCCAGCATGCCATCCGTCGACGCGCGCCGGGGGGCGCCGGTCGCCGTCGGAAATGCCGGTTCGTGCGCGGGGGGAGACAACTGGTTACCGGCGCGTAACTTTTCATTGACGTGTGTGAAATCGGACACGCATCATCGTTCCCACGATCGATCGGATCCCACCCGTCCCTCCCGGTCACCCCGGGTGCCCCCTCCCATCGGAGGTGCAGCCCATGCTGCTCCGAACGATCCTGGCCGCCACCACCATCGCCGCCACCGCCCTGCTCGTCCCGGCCACCGCCGCGCACGCCGCCGCGCCCACCCCCCGGCCGGACACCGTCACCACCACCGACGCCACCCCCGCCAGCACCGTCACCGCCGCCGAACGGGCCGCCGCCGCGGCCGCCGACCCGGTCGTCGTGGTCGGTGGCCTGATCGGAATCTCCATCGCGTACGAGCCGATCGCCGCCCGGCTGCGCGCCGACGGCTACCGGGTCTCCATCTACCAGTTGCCCAACCTCGGCTTCGGCGACATCCGCGAGTCCGCCCGGGCACTGTCGTCCTACGTGGACCAGGTCCGGGCCGCCACCGGCGCGAGCCGGGTGGACCTGGTCACCCACTCCGAGGGTGGCCTGGTCAGCCGCTGGTACGTCAAGTTCCTCGGCGGCGCCGACAAGGTCGACCAGTACGTCAGCCTCGGCAGCCCGCAGTACGGCACGTACGTCGCCAACATCCTCCAGGTCGTCGGGCTGGGCAGTTGCGCCGGCATCGTCGCCTGCCAGCAGATGACCATCGGGTCGAGCTTCCTGGCCGAGCTGAACGGCGGTGACGACACCCCCGGACCGGTCCGCTGGACCACGGTGCGCACCTGGCAGGACGAACTGGTCCGGCCGGTCGACAACGCCGTACTCGCCGACGGCGCGACGAACGTGCTGGTGCAGGCGTGGTGCCCGCTGCGGGTCGTCGGCCACCTCGGCCTGGTCCTCGACGGCACCACCTACACGGCGGTACGCCAGACGCTGGCCGGCGCCACGGTCCGGCCGAACTGCTTCGCGGTCTGAGCCGTCCCGGGCCCGCCGTCGGTGCGGGCCCGGGACGACCGCGCTCACCCGTCGGCGCGACGGCGGATCAGGTCGGCGGCCCGCCAGGCCAGCGCCGTCACCGGGGCGCTGGTCCAGCCGGCCACCATCGCCGGCAGCACCGAGGCGTCCACCACCCGCAGCCCGTCGACGCCGCGGACCCGCAGCTCGGGGTCGACCACGTGGTCGTCGTCCGCGCCCATCGCGCAGGTGCCGACCGCGTGGTAGCCGCAGTAGCCGCGCGCCACCGCCGCCTCGACGATCTCCTCGTCGGTCCGCGTCGCCGTGCCGGGCACCGTCTCCGCCCGGATCCGCTTCGCGATCGGGCCGCCGGCGAAGAACTCCCGCATCCGGCGGAACAGGTCCACCGCCACCCGCCGGTCGTGCCCGGTGGCGAGGTAGTTCGCCACGATCGCCGGCGGGACGCGCGGATCGGCGTCGGTGACGGCGAGGCTGCCCTCGCTGTCCGGCCGGGTCACCGTGCCGAGGCACATCACGCCCGGCTCCCGTTCCAGTTCCAGCGCCCGGCCGGGGCGGGGCGGCGCGGCCGAGAACGGCGCCATCAGCAGGTGGCCGTCCGGGCGGTCCAGGTCCGGCCGGGACTTCACGTGTGCGGCCACGTCGAGCACCGGCAGCGCCAGCGGGCCACCGCGGGTGAGCAGCCAGCGCAGCGTCGCCCGGGCCTGCCCGAGCGGGCTGCCGAGCCGCGCGTTGTGCCCGCCCGGCCCGGCGAGCCGGTACTGCAACGGGATCGACCGGTGCTCCCGCAGCCCGGCGCCGACCCGAGGGCGGTCGAGCAGCACCGGCACGCCGGCGGCGCGCAGCGTGTCGGCCGGACCGATGCCGGAGACCTGCAGCAACTGCGGGGTGGCGAGCGCGCCGGCGGCGAGGATCACCTCGCCGGCCGCCCGGTGGTCGACCTCCCGGCCCCGGTGCGCCACCCGGACACCCACCGCCCGACCGTCCTCCACCAGCACCCGAAGCGCGAGCGCGTCGACCACGACGGTGAGGTTGGGCCGGCGGCGGGCCGGGTGCAGGAACGCGTCCGCGGCGCTGACGCGCCGGCCGCGGTGGATGGTCGCGGTCGGGTACCCGATCCGCTCGTCGTCGTCGGCGTCCAGGTCGTCCACCGGCCGCCACCCCAGCTCGGCCCCGGTGGCCACCATCTCCTCGGCCAGCGGGTCGGTGTCGGTGGCGACGGAGAGCCGTACCGGCCCGCCGACGCCCCGGTGCGGCGCGGGCCCCAGCGGATGGTCCTCCAGTTTCCGGAACGCCTCCCGCACCGCCGACCAGCCCCAGCCCAGCGGCGCCAGCGTGTCCCAGTCCCGGGCCGCGCCCCGGCTCCAGATCATGCCGTTGACCGAGGTCGAGCCGCCGATCATCCGGCCGCGTTGCCAGGTCTCCCGCCGGTCCGGCCCGATCGTCGCCGGGTAGTGCCAGGCGGTGCGGCTGTCGTCCATCAACCGGGAGAACGCCTTCGGCACCCGGACGAACGGGCTGCGGTCCCAGCCCCCGGCCTCCAGCAGCAGCACCCGGGTGCCCGGATCCTCGCTCAGCCGGTCGGCCAGCACGCAGCCCGCCGCCCCGGCGCCCACCACGACGTAGTCGAATTCCACCACCCAGGACCCCCAGTCACGAGAATCCTTCCGACAGTAGTTTCTCGATCACGCCACGCATAGAGGGCCGGTCAGGCCGCCTTGGCCAGCGCCTCGTACTCGTCGTCGGTCAGCTCCACCTCGGCGGCCGCCACGTTCTCCTCCAGGTGGCCCACCGACGACGTGCCGGGGATCGGCAGCATCACCGGCGACCGGCGCAACAGCCACGCCAGGGCGAGCTGCGCCGGGGTCGCGCCGTGCCCGGTCGAGATCGCGTCCAGCGGGCCGCCCGGCCGGGCCAGGTTGCCGGTGGCGATCGGGAACCAGGGGATGAACGCCAGGTCGTTGCGCTCGCAGTGCTCCAGCACGTCCTCGGCGCTGCGGTCGGCCAGGTTGTAGAGGTTCTGCACGGACACGATCGGGGTGATCTTCCGGGCCGCCTCGATCTGCTCCACGTTCACCTCGGAGAGCCCGATGTGCCGGATCTTGCCCTCCTGCTTCAGCAACGCCAGCTCGCCGAGCTGGTCCTCCAGCGGCACCTTGGCGTCGATCCGGTGCAACTGGTAGAGCCCGATCGACTCCAGGCGCAGGTGGCGCAGGCTCAGCTCGCACTGCTGGCGCAGGTATTCCGGGCGACCCACCGGTCGCCAGTCACCCGGACCGGAGCGGGTCAGGCCGGCCTTCGTCGCGATCACCAGGTCGTCGGCGTGCGGGTGCAGCGCCTCGGAGATCAGCATCTCGCTGACGAACGGCCCGTACGAGTCGGCGGTGTCGATGAACGTGACCCCCAGCTCGTACGCCCGGCGCAGCACCCGCACCGCCTCGGCCGGGTCCTTCGGATCGCCCCAGACACCGGGGCCGGTGAGCTGCATCGCCCCGTAGCCCAGGCGGTCGACCCGCAGGTCACCACCGATCCGGTAGCTGCCCGACGCCTTGGCCGGCTGGGTGCTGGTGGCCATCACGGTCCTCCTGAGGTGGGTGGTCTTCCGACCGGAGGTCATTCCCCGAAAAGCGGTGCCGAAGCCTGCTCAGCCCAGATGTCGCAGCACCACCAGCGCCTGGTCGTCCTCGGAGCCGGCCAGGTCGTGCAGCAGCGCGTCCGCGATCGCCTCCACCGGCTCGTCGCGCACCCCGGCCAGCGACCGGCGCAGCGCCGCGACCCCCTCGTCGTACGGCCGGCCGCGCCGCTCCACCAACCCGTCGGTGTAGGCGACGAGCACGTCGCCCGGGGCGAACGGGACGATGGTGACGGTCATCGGCCGGTCCACCATGCCCAGCGGCAACGCGTTCGCGGTCTGCACGCTGTGCGGCGGCCGTCCGACCGGCAGCAGCACCGGGTGCGGGTGCCCGGCGCGGGCCACCCGCGCCGTGCGCGCCGCCGGGTCGACCACCACGACCAGGCAGGTGCCCAGGAAACCGACGCCGAGCAGCTCGGTGAGCCGGAGGAACACCTCCTCCAGCGGCACGCCCATCCGGATCAGCGTGTTCAGCATGGTGCGTAGCTGGGCCATGTCGGCCGCCGCCTCGACCTGGTGCCCGACCACGTCGCCGACCACCACGGCCAGCCGGTCGCCGTCCTGCCGGACCAGGTCGTACCAGTCGCCGCCCAGGTGCAGGCCGCTCATCGCCGGCCGGTAGCGGGTGGCCACCTCCACCCCGGGCGGCGTGGTCAGCGACGAGCTGCGCAGCCGGCCGGCCAGCCGGGTCACCAGGTTGTGCTCGGCGGCGGCCAGCCGGACCCGCTCCAGGGTCTGCTCGCACAGGTCGGCGACGGTGTCCAGCAGCGCCAGGTCGGTGTCGCGCAGCGGGCGCTCCCGCCGCCAGCCGAAGCCCAGCGCGGCGATCGGGCGGTGCCCGGCGCCGAACAGCGGCAGCGCCACGGTGGTCACCAGGCCGTGCGCCCCGACCGGGTCGGGCAGGCCGGGGAACCGGGCGGCGAACTCGGCGCGGTCGCGCAGCACGATGCGTTCCCCGGCGCGCAGCGCGCGCACGATCGGGCGCGGGTCGTCGACGGTCAGGTCGCGGAACGTCGCGGCCAGCGTGCCCGGCACGTCGTCGTGGTGCCAGAGCCGGACCCGGCGCCCCTCGCCCCGCATGGCCAGGCCGGGCAGCTCGGCGCCGAGCGCGGTGGTGGCGGCGTCCAGGATCACCTCGATCGCCTCGGCGGTGGAGCGGGTCACGCTCAGCCGGGCCGCGAACCCGGCCATCGCCTGCGCCGACCCGGTCAGCTCGGCCCGTTGCAGCGCCTGGCTGCCCAGCCCGGCCACGGTGTCGAGCAGGTTGCGCAGCGCCTCGTCGTCGGCGACCGGGCCGGCCCAGCGCACCTCCAGCGCGCCGAGCGCGTGCCCGTCGCCGTCGCGCAGCGGCAGGCAGAGCCCGGTCGTCCGGCCACCGGCGGGCGGCAGCGCCGCGTCGCCGCGGACCGCCCGGGCCAGCGGGTCGTCGGCGTCGATCGGCAACCGGCCGGCCGGCGTGTCGTCGCCGGCCACGTCGAGCACGGTGAGCCCCGGCGGGGCGATGGCCACCCGCAGCGCGGCGGCGTCCACCACGGCCGGGGCGAGCGTGGTGAGCACCTGCACGACGGCCTCCCGGCCCCGCGCCGAGCTGAGCGCCCCGGCCAGCCGGGCGAGCGCCTCCGCCCGCCGCAGCGCCCGCCGCTCGGCGCGGCTCGGGTCCGGTCCGCCGCCCGACCGGAGGTGGTCCGCCTGCCGGGCCCGGGCGGCGGCCAGCGCCGCGCCGATCTGCCCGGCGACCAGCCCGGCGAACGCCCGGTGGTCGGCGTCGACCGGCCGGCGCGGGTCCAACCCGGCGACCAGGACTGCGGCCGGTCCGGCGGCGGGGTCGGGCACCGGCAGCACGGCCACCACCGGGGCGGCCGGACGGCCGGCGGTCGCCCGCGGAGGCACCAGGCGGGGCACGCCGTCGGCCAGCACCTCGGCCAGCGGCCAGCCGCCGGGCGCCCCGGGTGGCACGTCGGCCCCGTCCGCGGCGGCCAGCCGTGGGCCGTCCGGCGTGACCAGGTGGAGCTGCGCGAACGGCGCCCGGCCGGCGCCGGCCAGCGTGGCGACCGCCCGCCGGGCCACCTCCAGCGGGTCGGCGGCGCCGGCCAGCGCGTCGGCGAGCACGGCGAGCAGCCGCAGTCGGCGCGCGCCCACCACCGCCGCGGTGGTCTCGGCGCCGACGGTGAGGACACCGGCCGGACGGCCCGACTCGTCGGTCACCGGCGTGTGCGTGAAGGTGAACCAGCGCTCCTCGTCGACGCCGTCGCGGGTGCGGCGCACCGGCACGTCAGGGCTGGTCGCGGCGGGCCCGCCGGCACCCACGCCGGCGAGCAGCGCGGCCAGCGCGTCCCGGTCGCCCGGCCACCAGTCGACGCCGGTCGGTGCGTCGTGGTCCGGGCCGAGCAGGTCCCGGTAGACGTCGTTCGGCAGCGCCACCGGGCCGTCGCCCCACCAGAGCACCGCCGGGGCGGGGGAGAGCCGGCAGAGCGCGAACGCGGTGCGCAGGCTCGCCGGCCAGTCGGCGATCGGACCGAGTGGCGTCCCGGCCCCGTCACGCCCTGTGATCGTCGTGCCCGCGCCCCCACCGGTGGCGGCGGCGATGTCCGGCCACCGGGCGCCGTGGGGCGGGGTGATGCTCACCCGGGACCTCCGCTCGGGCGACGGGAGTACCCGGAAACGTACCAGCGGGGTACGACAGGCGGCGATCGTCGCGGGTCAGGCGCGCGGTGGTCGGGGCGGTCGTCCGGCGGCGAGCGCGTCCACCGCCGCGAGATCCTCGGTGGTGGCGTCGACCAGCGCCAGGTCGCGCAGGAATCCCACCCACACCGGCTCGATGCCCGGCTCCTCGGCGAACCGTTCCCCGGTGACCCGCGCGCGGGCGTGCGCCACCGTGCGGTGGGCGAGGTCCCGCACCTCGTCCGGGGTGTACCAGCCGACCCCGTGGGCGGCGTCCGGGTCGGCCCGGAGGGCGCCGGTGACCGCCGCCCGGTACAGGAACCAGTGGTGGCCGGTGCCGCGCGGGCCGGGCCGCCGCCGGCAGGCGTTGGGCCGCCAGCCGTCGGCCACCGGGTCCAGCGTCAGGACGGTCAGGCCGACCTCCTCCGCCACCTCGCGGCGGGCGGCGTCGGCCGGGGTGCCGTGGTCGTCCACGTGCCCGGCGACCGGGGCCATCCCCACCGGGGCGGTGGCCCGGCGCAGCAGCAGCAACCGGCCGGCCGGGTCGGTGACCAGCACGCCGACGCTGGTGTTGTCGCACCGGTTTCCCCGCAGATTCGTCATCGCGTACTGCCGCCCCCGTTTACGTCCCGACCATTCGCCGGGTCCGCACCACTCCTATCCCATTGACGAACGCAAGTCAATGCTTGTGTGTGAAGCGATCCCGTATACGCTGGCACCGGCTTTGTAGGAATTGCATCCGAGTGCGTCCCGGAGTGGTGGCGAGTGCTCGATGCATTCACACCCCTATATCGAAACCCTTATCTTGCGCGCGGCGACCCCTGTATGTGCGCGCGGCAACCCCTAAGGAGTTGAAGCATGAGTGGTGACGATTCCGGCGAGGCCGGTCTCGAGGGCCCCCGCCGTTTCCGCGACACCGCGAAGATGATGCGTCTGTCGCAGGGCAACTGGCGCGAGGCGGAGAGCGGGGGCCTGATCAACCTGCACCTCGAGTGCCGGCCCGACGGCACCCTGCACGACCCGGACACGGGCCGCTCGTTCCTCAACCTCAGCTCCTACTCGTACCTCGGCCTGAACACGCACCCGGCGGTGGTGCAGGGGGCGATCGACGCCCTGACCTCGCAGGGCTGCGTCGGTCTGGGCATCACGCCCACCCGGATGCGTCCGTCGGTGCTGCGGCAGGCCCAGGACCAGCTCTCCGAGATCTGGCGGGCGCAGTGCCTGCTGGCGCTCTCCTGCAGCGTGGCGACCGCCGGGCTGCTGCCGCTCGTGTCGTCGGGCCACCTCGTCGACGGCCGGCCCCGGGTCACCGTCTTCGACAAGCGCAGCCACTTCTGCATGGACTACGTGAAACCGATCTGCGCCGACGAGGCGCCCGTGCTGGTCGCGCCGCACAACGACATCGACTTCGTCGAGGACGCGTGCAAGAAGTACGGGCGGGTGGCCTACGTCGCCGACGGCGCCTATTCCATGGGCGGCCTGGCGGATCTGGACGGCCTGCGCCATCTCCAGGACCGGTACGGCCTCTTTCTGTGGATGGACGATTCGCACGCCATTTCGGTGATGGGCGACCGGGGTGAGGGCTACATCCGCTCGAAGATGGGTGAACTCAACGACCTGACACTGATCACCGGATCGCTGGAGAAGGGGTTCGGCTGTTCCGGCGGTGTGGTGATGCTCCCCGAATCGGTCGATCCCGCCCTGGTCAACACGTTCGCCGGACCGATGTGCTGGTCGCAGAGCCCGAGCGTGGCCAACATGGGCAGCGTGCTGGCCTCGGCCCGGCTGCACGCCGGACCGGAGCTGCACCAGTTGCAGAGCCGGTTGCGCGCCAACCTCGACTACTTCGACTCGCGGGTGCCCAACGAGTCCGCCGGCAGCATCCTGCCGGTGCGGGCGCTCCCGGTGGGCGACCGGGACCTGGCCGTGGACCTGTCCCGGCGGCTGCTCGACGAGGGCTTCTACTGCGCGCCGGTCTACTTCCCGGTCACCTCCCGGGGGCGGGAGGGCCTGCGGGTGATGATCCGGGCCAACCTCGGCGACGAGAACCTGCGCCGCTTCGTCGACCTGCTCGTCGAGTGGGTGGTGCCCCACCTGCGGGGGGCGGACGCCGCCGCGGTCACCGGGAGCGCGAGATGACAGTCGTCGAGGGCCTACCCCGGGCCCGGTCCCGCGGCATCTGCCGCTGCCTCCTCGTCACCCCGGCCGTCCGGATGGAGCGGTTCCTCGGCAGCGCGGTGGACGCCGCCGACATCCACCTGCTCGACCTGGAGGACTCCGTGCCGCCGGAGGCCAAGCACGACGCGCGGCAGGCGGTGGCCGCGCTCGACCCGCTGGCGGTGCCGGCCGGCTACAGCCTGCGCGTCAACCCGATCCGGTCCCCGGAGGGCCTACGCGACCTGCACATGGTGCTCGACGCCCGGACCGCCCCCGACATGATCGTGCTGCCCAAGGTGGAGTCGCCCTACGACGTCGAACTCGTCGACGACGTCCTCGCCGGCGCCGGGATCGACACCGTGCTGTGGGCCATCCTGGAGACCGCCGCCGGCCTGGAGAGCGCGATGGCCGTCGCCCGGTCCCGCCCCCGACTGGTGGCGCTGACCTTCGGCGCGGCCGACTTCTGCGCCGACACCGGCACCGCGATGGAGTGGGAACCGCTGCTGATGGCCCGGTCCCGCGTCGCGCTGGCCGCCCGGTCGGCAGGCATCGAGGCGGTGGACGGCCCCACGTTCGACCTGGAGGACGCGGCCGCGCTCGAGTCCGACGCCCGGCGCGCCGCCGCACTCGGCTACACCGGCAAGGTGGCCGTGCACCCCGGCCAGGTCGACGTCATCAACGAGGTGTTCACCCCCAGCCCCGCCGACGTGCACCGCGCGGACCGGATCGTGGGCGAGTTCCGGCGGACCGGTTCCAGCATCATCACCATGGACGGCCGGATGCTCGGCCCGCCCTTCCTGCGCCAGGCCGAGAGCACGCTGGCCCGGGCCGGGCGGTCGCGATGAGGCCACCGCGCGCGTTCACCGAGGTCGCGCCGGGCCGCTACCGCGAGTCCCGGGGCCTCTACTACGACGAGTTCGACGTCGGCGACGTGATCGAGCACCGTCCCGGCCGGACCGTCACCGAGACGGACAACGTCTGGATGTCGCTGCTCAGCCTCAACGCCCACCCGCTGCACATCGACGCGGCCTACGCCGAGGAGACCGAGTTCGGCCGTCCGGTCGTGTCCAGCCTGGTGACGCTCGCCATCGTCGGCGGGATGAGCACGAACGGCACCAGCGCGCGGGCGGTGGCGAACCTCGGCTGGGACGAGATCCGGCTCAGCGCGCCGGTCTTCGTCGGCGACACGCTGACCGCCGAGTCCGAGGTGGTGGCCAAGCGCCTCTCCCGGTCCCGCCCCGGCGCCGGCGTGGTGACGTTCCGAACCCGGGGGCTCAAGTCCGACGGCACCCCGGTCATGGTCTTCACCCGCAGCGCGCTGATCCCGTGCGCCGACGGGAGCGGCGCCGCGTGAGCGCCGGAGCCGGCCTCGTCCCGCTGGTGGTCGACAGGCAGGCCGTCGCCGAGGCGGCGGACCTGCCCGCCCTGGTCGAGGAGCTGCGCCGGGGGTACGCCGAGGGGCATCGCGCCGCCGCCCGTACCCCGCACCGGACCACGGTGGCCGGCACGGACCCGCCGGCGACGTTCGGCGTCATGCCCTCGGTCAGCTCCCGGGACGGTCTCTTCGTGACGAAGCTGGCCGCCCTGGTGCCGGACCGCCCGGCGGGGGAACCCGCGATCCACGCGCTCTCCGTGGTGATGTCGACGCGGACCGGACGCCCGCTGGCGGTCCTGGACGGCGCGGCCGTGACCGACCTGCGGTGCGCGGCCGTGACCGCGCTGGTGACCGACCTCTGCACCCCGGACCGGCCGCTGCACGTGGGCCTGGTCGGCAGCGGGGTGCTGGCCCGGCAGCAGGTGCGCGGGATGTGCGCGGTGCGGCCGCTGGCCTCGGTCACGGTCACCAGTCGGCGGGCCGGCAACGCCGAGGCGTTCGCCAGGTGGGCCGCCGGGCTGGTCGGCCCGGGGTGCCGCGTGGAGGTCGCCGACCGGCCGGCGGACGTGGTCGACGGGCGGGACGTGATCGGCACGGCGACCGGCTCGGTCGAGCCGCTGATCGTCCGGCTGCCGCCCGGGCCGGTGCACGTCAACTGCATGGGCGCGCACGCGGCCGACCGCCGGGAGGTGGCGTCCGACCTGCTGCGGGAGCACCTGCTGCTGGTCGAGGACCGGGAGCTGGCAGTCGCCGAGGCGGGCCCGGCGCACCGGGACGCCACCGACCTCGGCGCGCTGCTCGCCGACCTGCCGGCCGACCTGGCGTTGCGCACCACCGTCTTCAGCTCGACCGGCGACCCCTGGGCCGATCTGGTGACCGCCGCGCACGTGCTCCGCCGGGTGCGTCCCCGCGTGGCGGTCGGCTGATGCGCGTGCTGGTGACCGGTGCCGCGGGGCGGCTGGGCGGGGCCTGCGTCGCGGCGCTGGCCCACGCCGGGCACGAGGTCGTGGCCGTCCGGCACCGCCGTCCGGTCGCGCCCGTCGCGGGCCGGCGGATCGAGGTACGGCAGGGCGCGCCGGCGGACCTCACCCGCGACATCGACGCGATCGTGCACTGCGCCTTCCGGTTCGCGCCGCACCCGGCCGCCGACTACCGGCGGGACAACCTGGACGCCGCGCTGCGGCTGATGGAACACGGGCGGGCCCACGGCGTGCGCACGTTCGTGCAGGTCTCCAGCGTGATGGTGTACGGCCTGGACGCCGCCGCGGGCGCGGTCCCGCTGCCGGAGACGCGGTCACCGGCCGCCGTCGCCGAGGTGCTGGACCCGTACCCGGCTATGAAGATCGAGCTGGAGCGCCGGCTGGGCGCGCTGGCGGAGCGGCTCGGCGTGAACCTGGTGGTGATCCGCCCGGGGATCCTCTTCGACGACCGCACCCCGCCGGTGGTCCGTACCGTCGGGCGGTTCGGACTGCTGGTCGGCGCGGGCCGCAACCACCTGCCGTTCGTGCACGCCGCGGACGTCGCCGACCTGGTCCGGCGGGCGGTGGAGGACGGCCGGCCGGCGGTCTACCACGCGGCGCCCGCCCGAGCGGTCGCGGCGCTGCCGTTCGCCCGGGCCTGGTGTCGCCGGCACGCCCCCGGCCTGCGGGTGCTGCCCGTGCCGCGGCCTGCCTACGCGGCGCTGGGCCTGCTCACCTGGGCCGCCGCCCGGGCCCGTGGCCGGCCCGCCCGGTGGCCCAACCTCCGCTACGGCATCCGCCGGTCCACCCGGGACCTGCGGTACGACGTCAGCCGGGCCCGCGCGCTCGGCTGGGACGACGCGCGCACCCGGACCGTCCAGGAAGGGACCGACCGATGACCGGCTCATGGCCGCTGATGGAACCGACTCCGGTCACCGACCGGCTGGACGAGGCGTTCCGGCACGTCGACTTCGGCGGGTGCCACGTCTTCGTGCTGCTGGGCCATCCGCGCTCGGACATCGGCAAGGGGCAGTTGGTGGCCCGGCTCGCCGCGACCGTCCCCGGCCCGGCGACTGTGGTCAAGTTCGACGGCATCCTCAACACCAACGAGCGCGGCAACCACCCTTCGCCGACCGACGACCTCGCCACCTACCGGCGGTTCCTGCCGGACACGGTGATGGGCTGGCCGAACCAGATCCTCGGCGGCGACGTGCTGCTGTCCTTCCTGCGCGAGTTCGGCGGCACGGACTGGGAGCACCTCAGCTTCGTGCCGCACCTGAGCCGCTACTTCCTGCTCACCCTGCACCGGGCATGGGTCGACGCGGGCCGCCCGGCGCACCTGTTCGTGGAGTTGGGCGGCACCGTCTTCGACCAGGAGCTGACCACGTACGTGCTGCCGGCGCTGTCGATGCTCACCACGCCGGCGAACGCCCGGGTGACCACCGCGCTGCTCTCCGAGCTGCCGGGCGGTTTCGTGGAGCCGAAGACCCGGGCCCTGCAGGAGTGCCTGACCGGCAGCCTCCGCTTCGGCCTGGTCTACGACGTGCTGTTCCTGCGGGTGCCGGAGCGGGATCCGGGCGACGACGAGCTGAGCGCGTTGGAGGCGGCCGTCGCGGCCAAGCTCCGGCGGCATCTGGTGCACCGTCCCGCGCCGCCGCGGCTGGTGCTGGTGCCGACGTTCGAGCCGCCGGCGCTGGACGGCTACCTCGACTACCTGCGCCGCCGGCGGCACCTCGTCGCCGACCTCGGCGAGCCCGCGGGGCGGGCGTGACCACGACCGGCGCGCGGGCGCGCCGGCCCGACGAGACGAGAGAGGGTGCGGTCCCATGTGCGGGATAGCTGCCGCCGTCCCCGCCGACCGGTCCGCCGTCGAGGCGGCCCTGGCCGGCATGAGCCACCGCGGCCCGGACGCGACGGCCGTGCTCGACGACCCCCGGTTCACCCTCGGGGTGGTCCGGCTCGCCATCACCGACCTGGCACACGGGGACCAGCCGCTGCGGTCGCCCGGCGGGCGGGCCTGGGTGGTGTTCAACGGCGCGGTCTACAACCACCACCGGATCCTCGACGAGGTGGGGGTGCCCGCGCCGTCGGGCAACGACGGCCACGTCGTCGGCATCCTCTACGAGAAGTACGGGCTGCGGTTCGCCGACCACCTGGAGGGCATGTACGCGCTCTGCCTCTACGACCTGGAGCAGGACCTGCTCGTGGTGGCGGTGGACGGCATCGGCGTGAAGCCGCTGTACGCGGCGCGGCGGGGCGGGGCGCTCTTCGTCAGCAGCACGCCGGAGACGATCCCCGCCGAGCTGCGCCCGTTCGCCTGCCGGGTGGCCCCGGGCACGGTGTGGTCGTCCCGGGGGGACGTCGTCGCGATCAGACCCCGGCCCCGCGAGGGGGCCCTGCGGGACCTGGTGGTGACCGCGGTACGGGACCAGATCCCGGCCGAGGTGCGGTGGGGCTGCATGCTCAGCGGCGGCCTGGACAGCTCGTTGCTGACCGCGATCGCGACCCGGGAGGTGGGCCGGGTCAGCACGTTCACCGCCGGCCTGGAGGGCAGCGCCGACCTCGACGCGGCGCGGGAGGTGGCGGCGTACCTCGGCACCGACCACCACGAGGTGATCTTCGACGAGGCGGAGATCCCCGACCTCCTCGACGCGGTGGTCACGCACACGGTCAGTCCGGACGTCTTCACCGTGCTCGGCGGGGTGGGCACCTGGCTCACCGCCCGGCTCGCCCACGACGCCGGGGTCAAGGTGCTGCTCTCCGGCGAGGGCGCGGACGAGTTGTTCGGCGGCTACGGCTTCTACGCCGACCTGCCGCCGGCCATGGTCGAGCCGTGGATGCGCTTCGAGCAGCGCGACCTGGGCGCGCGGGAGTGCCTGCGGCTGGACCGGTGCGCCATGGCGCACCACGTCGAGGCGCGGGTGCCGTACCTGGACTCGGCGGTGGTCGCCCACGCGCGCGCTCTGCCGCCGGCTCGCAAGATCGACTACTCGGCGCGTCCGGCCCGGCAGAAGGTCGCGCTGCGGGAGGTCGCGGAGGAGTTCCTCCCGGCGCACCTGGCGCACCGGCCCAAGATGCCGTTCCCCGACGGCGCCGGCTACCTGCACGCCGTCGGTCGCTTCGCCGCCGGCCGGATCACCGGCGCGGACCTGGCCGAGCTGTTCGAGCAGCCGGAGGCCGCCGCGTTCCTCCAGGCCGCGCCGGAGATGCAGGGGTACGGCCTGCGCACCGCCGCCTACCTCTGGCAGCGGTGGAGCGCGCGCTTTCCCGACCTGAGCGCCGACTACCGGGGCCTGGTCCGCCGCGGGCTGCTGCGGCGCACCCTGCGCCACGGCACGTACACCCGCGAGGACTTCCTCGCGGCGCTCGGCGCGGACCCGGTGGCGGTCGGGTCGTCCGGCTCGCCGATCGATTGAACCCCTACAATCCCACGGGACGAACGGGACGGACCGTGACCGGCCGTCGGTGACGAGAGAGGCTTGCCGTTTCATGCACGCTGCGCAGGACAGCTCGCTGATGGACCCGCCTCGGGAGGCGGGCCCGGACGACCCGGCCGACGGCGGGTCGGACAACGCGTCCTTCGCGGCCGCCCGCAAGCGGTCGGAGGCGATCGAGCGGGAGCTGCGCGAGGACCCGTCCCGGTTCCGGGTGCTGACCGGCGACCGGCCGACCGGCCGGCTGCACGTCGGTCACCTCTTCGGCTCGCTGGAGAACCGGGTCCGGTTGCAGGACGCCGGGGTGGAGACCTTCGTCATCATCGCCGACTACCAGGTCATCACCGACCGGGACGCGGTCGGCCCGGTGGGCGAACGGGTGCTCTCGCTGGTCACCGACTACCTGGCCGTGGGGCTCGACCCGAGCCGCTGCACGATCTTCGCCCACTCCGCCGTGCCGGCCCTCAACCAGCTCATGCTGCCGTTCCTCGCCCTGGTCACCGACGCCGAGCTGCGTCGCAACCCGACGGTGAAGGCGGAGCTGGCGGCCACCAACGGCCGCCCGATGTCCGGGCTGATGCTGACCTACCCGGTGCACCAGGCCGCCGACATCCTGTTCTGCAAGGCCAACCTGGTGCCGGTCGGCAAGGACCAGTTGCCGCACGTCGAGCAGTCCCGGGCGATCGCCCGCCGGTTCGACGAGATCTACGGCCGCGCCGACAAGCGGCACGCCGTGTTCCCCCGGCCGGACGCCCTGCTGTCCGAGGCGGTGAACATCCTCGGCGTGGACGGGCAGAAGATGAGCAAGTCCCGGGGCAACGCCATCGAGCTGGCGATGAGCGCCGACGTCACGGCCAAGCTGATCCGCCGGGCCGTCACCGACAGCGAGCGGCAGATCACCTGGGAGCCGCAGCGTCGCCCCGAGGTGGCCAACCTGCTGCTGTTGGCCGCGCTCAGCAGCGGCCGGTCGCCGGAGGAGCTGGCCGACGAGCTGGCCGGCGCCGGCGGCGCCGGGCTGAAGGCGGTGGTGACCGAGGCGGTCAACGAGCGGCTGGCACCGATCCGCAGCCGGCGGGCGGAGCTGGCGGCCGACGAGGGTTACCTGCGTTCGGTCCTGGCCGAGGGCAACCGCCGGGCCAACGAGGTCGGTGACGCCACGCTGGCCGAGGTCCGCGCCGCCATGGGGATGGTCTACTGAGCCCTCGGGGAGGGACCGGGTGCACGCTCCGACCGGATCGATCGCGTTCGTCAGCATGGGCCACTACCCGTCCGGCTTCCGGGTCGGTGGGATCTCCAACGTGATGGCCGGCTGGGCCCAGGCGCTCACCCGGCGCTACGAGGTGCACGTGGTCGCCGTCTACGACACGGTGCCCGACGACCTGGACCTCGCCTTCGCCACGCACGCCCACCGGCTCGCCGGGGTGCGCAAGCACGCGGTGGGCAGCCCGGCGGAGGCCGCCGAGGTGGTGGCCGGCATCGACCTCGTCTCGCTGCACCAGGAGGCGCACTGGCTGCCCCACCTGCCGCGGGCGGGCCTGATGATGCACAACCCGCCCTGCTTCGCGCCCGGCCGGGTCTGGCCGCCCGCCGCCACGGCCGGCGCGCTGCGCGCCGCCATCGCCGGCGCGCCGTCGAGGCAGGCGTGCTCGCGGTGGCTGGCCGGGCTGATCGAGGCCGAGGTCGACCGCCCGGTGGACGTGGTCACCCCGTTCGTGGCCGCCGAGTTCGTCGAGCAGCCGCGCGTCGAGAAGGGACGGCACCTGGTGTGGGCGGGACGCCTGGTGGCGAACAAGGGGCTCGCGGACGCGGCGACGGCCGCCGGCCGTCTCGGGGTGGAGCTGCTGGTCACCGACGTCACCCCCGGCGTGGTCGACCCGGACACCGCCGACTTCCGGGACCGGTTGCGCCGGCTGCCCGGGGTGCGGCTGGTCCCGCCGCCGTCGTCCCCCGCCGAGATGGCCGGCCTGTTCGCCGCGGCCTCCGCGGTGGTCCTGCCCTCGGTCGGCGAGCCGTTCGGCATGGTCTCCATCGAGGCGCAGGCCAGCGGCACGAGGACCGTGGTGTACGACGACGCGGGCCTGCCCGAGACCGTCGGGCCGGCCGCGGTCGCGGTGCCCGTGGGTGACCTCGACGCGCTGACCGGGGCGGTCCGCGACGCGCTGGACGCGCCGGAGGTGCCCGCCGCCGACCGGGCCCGGATCGCCGAGCGGTTCGGCCTCGACCGCTCGGTGCGGGCGCTGCTGCGCAGCCTCGGCGGCGACCCCGACCCGGTCGGCGCGACCGGGCCGGCCCGGTCCTCGGGCGGCGTCCGGTGAGCGCCCCGGCCGGGACCCCGCTGCGGCTGGGGCTCTACGCGCTGCCGTTCGGGTACGGGCCGGCGAGCAAGGCCGTGGCCGTCGCCGAGGCGGTGCAGTGGCGGCTGGGCGACGCCGTGCGCTGGACGTTCGTGTCCAGCGGTCTGGGACTGGAACTGCTCCGGCGCACCGGGTTGCCGGCCCGGGTGGTGGACACCGGCAGCGTCCACGACGCCGAGCAGGCCGGGGTCGAGGTGCGGCCGAGCCTCGACGCGATGATCGTGGTGATGCACCGGCCGCTGGCCGCCCGGCTGGCGCCGGAACTGCCGGTGTTCTGCGTCGACAGCCTGGCCTACATGTGGCGGCCGGACTCGTTCGCCGGTTTCCCCGGCATCCAGGCGGTACGCCGCTACTGGGTGCAGGACCTGTTCGACTCGGTGGAGGTGATGGGCCGCACCGGCGTGCCGAACGTCCGGGCCGTGCCGCCGATCACCGACGTCGAGCCCCGGCCGGACGGTCACGAGCCGGCGGCGGAGTCCGGCGCGCCGACCGTGGCCAGCCTCGGTGGCCTGCTCAATCCCTACCCGGGCAGCCAGCACGTCTACCTGGAACACGTGCTGCGCCTGGTCGCCGATGCGTCGGCGGGCCCGCCGGTGGTGCTCACCAGCGCGGGCGCCATCGACCGGTTCGCCGACCTCTTCGCCGGGTTCGACGCCCGTTCGCTCAGCCACGACGCGGCGCTCGCGCTGTTCCGGGCCGCCGGGGCGGTCCTCGCGCCCCCGGGACTGACCACGATCCTGGAGCTGGCCCAGCTCGGTCGGCCGATGCTGCCGCTGCCGCCGGAGAACTACTCCCAGGTGCTCAACCTGCGGCGGTTGCTGCGCCACCACGGCGCGGAGCTGGGCCCGGCCTGGCGGGTGCTGGACGACGCGTACGCGCCGATCGGGTCCGACCTGCCCGAGGGCGACGGGGTCCGCGCGGTGCACGACCTCAACGCGCGGGTGCTCGCCGACCCGGCCTTCGGCGCGGCGCTCGCCGCGGCGTGGCGGCATCCCGGCCAGCGCGACACCCCGCTGCCCGCGGCGTTGCGCGCCCCGGTCAGCGGCGCCACGGTCATCGCGGACGATCTGGCGGGGTGCCTCGGGCGGTGACGGCGCCCACCGGCACCGGTCCGGCCGGCGGCGGTGGCGGGGGAGGGTCGGCGCGGTAGCGGCGGCGCACCCGCGCCAGCGCGACCGCGGCGACCGCGGCCATCGGCAGGAACACCAGCGGCCCGAGCGGGCTCACCAGCGGCGCGACCACGGTGCTGCCGAGCGCCACCGCGCCGGTGTTGGTGGCCATCGTGACGGCGGCGCCGGTCGCCTGGTCCGCGTCGCCGGCCTCGCCCATCACCAGCGAGGTGAGCGCGGCGTGCGCCAGCGGCAGGGACGCGCCGACAAGCGCCCCGCCGACGATCCAGGCCGGGACGCCGAGGGTGCTGGCGGTGGCCCAGGTGACCAGGCCGGCGGCGAGCAGGCCGAGCCCGAGCTGGGCCAGCCGGCGGTCCGGCAGCCGGCGGCGGGCGGCCACCGCGGCGGCCACGGCGGCGGTGAGCGCCACCACCGAGACCGTCACCGAGAAGACCACCGCGGGCTGGTCAGCGGCCCGGATCAGGCGGGCCACGTAGAGCCGGGAGGTGTCGCTGGCCAGCGCGTACCCGGCGGCGGCCAGCACCGCGGTGGAGCCGAACAGCCGCCAGGACGGCCGGCGCGCCGGCGTCGGCCCGCCGGCCGGCGCGGGCGGTGGCGGCACGTCGCGCAGCGCCCGCGCCGCCGCCGCCATGATCACCGTGACGGCGAGGAAGGTGGCGGCGTTCGCCACCGCCGCCACCGGCACCGGATGGTCGACGGTGGCGATCAGGAACGCCGCCACCGGCGGTCCGGCGGTGCGGCCGAGCTGGAACTGGATGCTGTCCAGCAGCAGTTGGCGGGTGCGGCTCGCGGAGCCCGGCCAGGCGCCGACCAGGGCCAGCCACGACGGGCCGCCGAAGCCGACCGCGAACGGGGTGACCGAGCAGACGACCGCGACCAGCAGCGCCCGGCGGGTGGACAGGCCACCGCCGGTGTCCCAGGCGGCGGCGGCCACCGCCAGGCAGCTCACCGCCTCGACCGCGGACGACCAGACCAGGGTACGGACGTGGCCGAACCGGCGGGCCGCCCGCGCCCCGAGCAGCACGCCCGGAATCGTGCCCAGCAGGGCGGAGATCTGCCACACGGCGAGCACCGCCGCCGGCAGGCGGTTGTCGCCCAGCGCCCAGGCGATGTTCACCCACTGGGCCGAGGCCGCGGTGTTGGACAGCAGCGCGAAGCACCAGAAGACGGGGAAGGGCACCACCGGCCGAGCCTACCGGCCGGCGGGCCCGGCATCGGCGGACGTCGTTGCCGGTAGGGGTCGTACGGGGTTGGCAGGACCGCCCCGGATGCCCGAAGCTGACAGTGGCGCCACCACGGGGTGCGCCGTGACGACGATGGGGAGCCGGTGCACATCGGACTCGGCTTCGACGAGGCGTACGTGCCGCACGCGCGGGTCCTCATCGAGAGCATCCTGCGCGAGAGCGCCCTGGCGGCGCCCCGGTTCTGGCTGATCACCGACCGCGAGCCGGGCCGGGCCGTGCGCGACGCCGTCCGGCGGCAGGTCGGCGACCGCGGGGAGGCGCACTTCCTGCCGGTGGAACAGGTCGCACACCTGCCGCTGTCCACCCGGGACAGCGCCCGACACATCTCCCAGGGCATGTACCTGCGGCTGTTCATGCCCTGGCTCGTGCCCGCCGAGCTGGACCGGCTGCTCTACCTCGACTGCGACATGCTCTGCACCGGGCCGCTGACCGGGCTCGCCGAGGTCGAGCTGGGCGACGCGGTGATCGGCGCGGTCCGCGACGCGTACACCCGGCGACTGGCCGACGGGGGCGCGCTGCCCGGGCTGCGCGAGGAGGCCGGGCTCGACCCGCAGGCGCCCTACTTCAACTCGGGCATGCTGCTGATCGACCTCGCGCGCTGGCGGGAGGCGGGCGTCACCCGGGACGCCCTGGCGTACATCGAGCGGCACGCCGACGCGGCCCGCTATCCCGACCAGGACGCCCTGAACTCCGTCCTGTTCGGACTGTGGCGCCGGCTGCCGCACCGGTGGAACCACATGATGGGCTGGCGGCTGGAGCCGGTCTACGGCGGCGACCCGGCCCAGGCGTCCCTGGTGCACTGCGTCGGTCCGAAGAAGTTCTGGACCGCCGAGTTCCCCGACTTCAGCGAGTTCGGCCGGCGCTACTGGAAATACCGCGCGGAGGTGGGCGCCTGAGCCGTCCTCGACTCAGGCGAGGAACGGCAGCCGCTCCGCAAGCACCGGGTCCGCCGGCGGCCGGCCGTCGACGAACCGCTCCACCTCCTCCACAGCCTGGTCGCCGAGGCGGCGCAGCTCGGTGCCCTGGGCGCCGGCCACGTGCGGGGTGACGAGGACGTTCGGCAGCTCGCGCAGCGGATGGTCCAGCGGCAGCGGCTCGGGGTCGGTCACGTCCAGCACGGCCGAGAGCCGGCCGCTCCGCAGCTCGACGAGGAGCGCGTCCTGGTCCAGCAGCCCGGCCCGGGCGGTGTTGACCAGGGTGCCGCCGTCAGGCATCAGCGCCAGCTCGGCCGCGCCGACCATCCCGGCGGTGTCCGCGGTGAGCGGGGCGTGCAGGCTGACGATCGACGCCTCCGCGAACAACCGGTCCAGGCCGACCTGTCGCACCCCGAGCCGTCGCGCGTCGTCCGGGTCGAGGTGCGGGTCGTGGCAGAGCAGCCGGAAGCCGAGGCCGGACAGCCGGGCCGCCACCAGCCGGCCGACCCGGGACGCGCCGAGCAGACCGACAGTCCGGTCCGCGTTGCCGGTCTCCGGGTAGCCGGTCAGCAGGGCCCGGCGGTCCAGGGTGTGCCGGTAGCGCGCGGCGGCGGCGAGGACGTTCTTGCCGGCCAGCAGCACCATCGCCACCGTGTAGTCGGCCACCGGCACCGCGTTGGCCCGCGCCGAACTGGTCACCCGGATGCCGCGCGCCCAGACCGCCGGATCGAGCAGGTCCTTCACCGAGCCGCCGGTGTGCACCACCGCCCGCAGGCGGGGCAGGGCGGCCAGCTCCGCCGCGCCGACGCGGGGACAGCCCCAGCCGGTCACCAGCAGCTCGGTGCGGCGCAACGCCGCCGGCGACGCGTCCGCCCAGGAGGTCCAGGTGGCGAGCGTGAGCAGGTGGTCCAGCCGGGCCCGACCGGCGGGGGAGAAGAGCTGGTCGGGCAGGTCCGCGCGCATCAGCAGGGCGGCCGGGAGCATCCAGGTCCTCCTCAGTAGGCGAAGCTGACGCTGCGCGGCCGGGGCGTGGCCTTGTAGCGCGGCTGCTGACCTCGCTTCCACAGCAGGCTGGCCAGCTCGACCGGGTGCAGCGGGTCACCGTCCGCCGCCGCCCGCCGGGCCAGCCGCTCGCACACCTCCACCGCGCCGGCCCGCAGCTCCACCTCCGGCGTCGAGCCGTGCTCCAGCGGCCGGCCGGCCCGCAGCGCGTCGGCCAGCTCCGCGGAGACCTCCAACAGCCCGTCCTCGATCAGCACGTGCGGGATGAGGTTGTCCGCGAACGCGGTGAGCCGGCCGAGGTCGGCGAACCGCCGTCCGCCCCCGGGGTCGTGACACAACGACAGGCCGTACGTCGCGAGCTGGGCCCGCTTGTGGAACGGCACCGCGAGGTCGCCGTGCCGGGAGACGTCCCGCCAGTGCGGCATCCCGGCCAGGATCGCCACCATCCGCGTCGGTGACCCGGCCGCCTCCTCCACCAGCGCCGGGTACTCCCCGCCGAACCGGTCCCGGGTGTGCGCGCCCAACTCGTTCCAGGCGGTCGCGAACATGGTCATCAGGGTGAACGCCGGGCCCCGCGTCGGCTGGCCGAACAGCTCCGCGCAGGCGTGCGCGTCGAGACCGGCCAGGTACGCGGGCTCCGGCACGCCCTGCCGGAGCACCCGGTCGAGCAGGTGCTGACCGATGGTCCGGGCGCCGGACAGGCCGGGCAGCTTCACCAGGTGCGGGTGCAGTCCGGAGCCGAAGTTGATCGCGTCGCGGACGATCACGAAGCCGATCCGGGTTCGTTCGTCCGGCAGCCGGGACAGCCCGGACTCCACCGGCGGGTGGCGGCGCAGCTCGTCGAGGTAGCCGGCGTCGACCGGGCGCGACGACGGCCGGACGTGCGCGGCCCGGGCCGCCACCGCGGCGGCGGCGGCGCGCAGTTCGGCCGGGTGGTCCGGGTACGTCCGCGGGGCCGCGCCCACGCCGGTGGTCTGGTCGGTCATCCACTCTCCTCAGAGCTTCGCGGGACCAAGGGACTCCAACGCGGCGAGGTGCAGCTCCGCCACCCGCGCCCAGTCGTGGGCGTCGCGCAGCCGCCCGCTCGCCGCGCGGGCCTCCTCGAGGCGGGCGTCGTCGAGCGAGTCCAGGCAGCGGGTCAGGTCCTCGCGGGTGCGGCCGTACGGGATGGCGGACCCGCCGAGCATCTCGGTGAGGAACGGCCACGGCGACACCAGCGCCGGCAGTCCCCGCCCGACCGCGTCGGCGACCGTGCCGGTGGCCAGCATGTCGCCGTCGTGGAACGGCAGCACCAGCACGTCGATCGCGGCGAGCCGGCGGTTGTACTCGCGGCGCGGCACCAGCTCGTAGGGCACGACCCGGATCCGGGGATCCGGCGGGCGGGGCAGCTCCGGGGTGCCGGAGAGCACCAGCAGCTCGATGTCGTCGCGGCCGCAGGCGGTCACCGCGTCGATCACGAGCGCGACGTCCTTCTCCGGCCGGGGCGCCCCGATCACGCCGAGCCGCAGCGCCCCGGGTCGCAGGCCGAGATCCGCCTCGGTGCGGCCCCGGTCGTCGTCGCGGATGTCCGTCATCAGCTCGCCGAAGTGCCCGTGCGGGATCACCACGTGGCGGGCCTGGTCGGCGTACGGCAACTCGGCGCGTGCCCGGTCCCGCCCGCGCGCGCTGTGGTGGATCACGCCGTCGGCGGCGGCCGCCCACGCCTGGTAGACCCCCCGCCACTCCGGCCGCCTGTCGTGCGGCGTGAGGTTGTGCTGGGTGAGCAGGAGCCGGGTGCCGCTGTCGCGCACCGCGTCGATGAGCGCGAGGTGCCCGGCCAGGTCCGGCGGGAGGAGCCGCTCCGGCCAGTGCAGGTGGAACACGTCCACCTCGGCGAGGATCTCCCGGTGCCGGTCGAGCCGCGCGCGGGTGAGCGCTACCTCGTGCACCCGGTCCCGCAGCGGGCCGTAGAGCAGGGCGTCGTAGTGGTGGCCGTACGCCGAGCTGGCCACCCGCAGCTTGGGCGTGACCGACCAGCGGAAGTCCAGCCGGGCGGCCGGCGCCAACTCCACCTGGTGCACCACCGGCAGCTCACCGAAGTAGCTGCGGTAGTCCTTCACGCCGCGCACCTCGACTGTGGTGACCACGTCGGCCGGGCCGACCGCGAACTCGACCCGCAGCGGCCGGGCCGCCGCCTCCGTCACCTGCAGGGCGACCGCGTCCGGCGGCTCGTCGAAGCGCAGTTCCTCGTGCACGTGCAGGGTCCGGCCGCGGACCTCGTACCGGGCGCGGCGCGTCGCCCGCACCGGCGCGGGCTCGTCGGGGACCTGCCGCCGGCCGGTGTCCGGCCAGCGGTGGTGGACCACCTCCAGGCCGCCCGGCCGGTGGACCACCTCGTCGGGCAGGCCGGCCGGCGCGACCGTACGCCCGTCGTACACCGCCACCGGCACCCCGGTGGCGAGGGCGCTGTCCACCGGCACCTCGAACAGGCCGGGCCACTGCGGCACGGGCAGGTAGTCCGAGACGGTGGAGCCGACGAGCGGCAGGACGAAGGCGGTGTGCGCCGACCGGTAGGACCAGACGCCGGCGTGCCGGTCGCGGTCGAACCAGAACACCGCGTCACGGGTCCGGCGCGGGGTCGGGCCCGGCACCGGCACGGCGTCCAGCGAGTTCGCGGCGTCCAGCAGCTTGCCGAGGCAGTCGAGGGTCATCTGCAACCGCCGGGCCGGCCCCCGGTACGCGTACGTCGACCGGTGGCGGTGCGACTGGATCAGCCCCTGGTCGAACCACTGCCGCAGCGCGGCGAGCGCGTCCCCGGCCCGGGCCGCCCACTCGTCCGGGCCGGTCGGCGACAGCTCGGGGCGGCGGGCGACCAGCCCGGCCAGCTCGACCGTGAGGCAGCGGGCCAGCGCCCCGGCCGAGCGGCCCCACCCGACGGCGGTCCCGCTGTCGGTGACCACCAGGTCCACCAGGGCGAGTGCCTGGCGGGCCCCCGCCTCCCAGGCCGGGCCGATCCGGGCGGCCAGCGGCTCGGCGACCAGATACAGGGCCGGGCCGTAGACGTCGAACCGGCCGGAGCCGTCGGTGGAGTCGTCCAGTTGCCGGCCCGGCGTCTCCTCGATCAGGGCGCGGGTGCGCGCGACCAGGCCGTCCAGCGCCGCGTGGTCGACGGGCAGCCCGAGTGCCGCCCGGGCGTGCTCGCAGCGGGCCAGCACGGCGGCGTAGTTGCGCGGCGTGCGGGCGTCCAGCCAGGCGTCGTGCGGCCCGGTGTCGACCGCGGCCCGCAGTTGCTCCCGCCGCTCGGGCGGCAGCCGGGCCAGCAGCGCGTTGTCCGCCCACGGCCCGAACCGGCGCACCGTCTCGGCCACCCGGTAGGAGGCGAACGTGTGGGTGCGCGGACCGTCGACCGCGCCGAGCACCGTCGACAGCGCCTCGTCGACGGGCGTGCCGGCGAGGTGGGTGACGCCGCCGACGTGCAGCAGCCCGAGGACGTGGGCGAGGTCGGCGTGCACGTCCGCCTGCACCGGGAACCCCGCGAAGACGCGCGGCACGCGGAAGGCGGGCGCGTAGCGGGTGACGAACTCGGTGAGCGTGCGGACCGCGACGTCGCGGACGGCCCGGCCCAGCGACGACGGGGCTGGGTCGGTGCCGGCCTCCCCGGGCGGGCCGGCGAACCACGGTGAGGCGTTCGCGGCCGGTCCCCGGTCGATGTGCACGGGGAAAGATATCAATGCCCTGGACACGCTGGCAACGACCGGACGAACGCCTCGGCAGGTCGGTGACCGGGCGGCACGGCGGGCAGTTGCGGCGAGCGGCCCCGCGGCGGGGTGGCACCGTGCGAGGCTGGGCGGGACGCCGCTGCAGGAGGTGCGCATGGGCGCGACGCCCCGGCTCGACTTCGCGCTGGACACGTACGAGTGCATCGTGCTCTATCCCGGCCCCTCCGGGCGGGCGCTGCCGGAGGAGACCGTGCAGCGGCTCCAGTCCGAGCACCTGCGGCACATGCAGGCGTTGCAGCGGCGCGGCATCGTGCTGATCGACGGCTCGGTCGACGGACCGGCGCGCGAGCCGGACCCGCCGATCGGCTTCGGACTGGCCCGCACCGGCTCGGTGGACAACGTGCGCAGCGTGATGGAGGCGGACCCGGCGGTGCAGGCCGGGCTCTACCGGGTGGAGGTGCTCACCTTCCTCTGTCCCGCCGGATCGCTGGAGTTTCCGCTGGTCAAGACCGAGAGCTGAGGCACTGTCGGGCGGCCGACCGCGCGCGCGTCCCGGCGGTGCTACGGTCCGGCGCAGCAGCGACCCCGGCCCGTCCGGCGCCGCCGGCCCGGGGTCGGCCGAGGGAGTCCGCCATGACCTCCGCCCCGGATGTGCCGCACGCCGCCGACCTGCTCCGCGACGCGCTCGGAGACCGCCTGCTCACCCCGACCGACGCCGGCTTCCCGGACGCCGTACGCCTCTGGAACGGCGTCCCGGGCGCGACCCCGGCGCTCGTCGCCCGGGTGCGTGACGCCGACGAGGTCGCCCTGGCGGTCCGCGTCGCGCGTCGCTGCCACCTGCCGCTGTCGGCCCGCGCCGGCGGCCACGACTGGGCCGGCCGGGCGCTGCGCGACGGCGGCCTGGTCGTCGACCTCACCGCGCTGCGCGGCGTCGACCTCGACCCCGACTCCGGGGTGGTCACCGTGGGCGGCGGGGCGACGGCCGCCGACGTGCTGGCCGCCCTGCGGCCGTACGACCGGGTGGTCCCCACCGGCGTGGTGCGCGCGGTCGGGATGGCCGGGCTGACCATGGCCGGCGGCTACGGCCCGCTCTGCGGTCGCCTCGGGCTGGCGCTGGACAACCTGCTCGGCGCCGAGGTGGTGCTCGCCGACGGCCGGCGGGTCAGCGCCGACGCGCACCACGAGCGCGAGCTGTTCTGGGCGCTGCGCGGCGGCGGCGGCAACTTCGGGCTGGTCACCGCGCTGCGCTACCGCACCCACCGGATCGCCACCGTGCTCGCCGGCATGCTGCTGTTCCCGCTGGCGCAGGCGACGGCGGTGCTGCGCGGCTACGGCGCCGTGGTGCGCGACGCGCCGGACGAGCTGACCGTGATGGCCGGTTTCCTGCCCGGCCCGGCGGGGGAGCCGGTGGTTTTCCTCGCCCCGTTCCACAGCGGCGACGACCCGGCGGCCGGCGAGGCCGCGGTGGACCGGCTGCGCGCGCTCGGCACCCCGCTCGTCGACCAGGTCGCCCCGCTGCCCTACGAGGAGGCGTTACGCCTGTTCGACGGCGGGATGGCCGACGGCAACCACTACCTGCTGCGTACCCGCTGGTTGGCCGGGGTGGACGAGCCGGTGCTGGCCGCGCTGACCGCGGCGGCCGGGGCCGTCACGTCGCCGTTCTCGGCGATCGCGCTGCACCACTTCCACGGCGCGGCCGGCCGGGTCGGGGTGACCGAGACCGCGTTCGGGCTGCGCGCCGACCACCTGCTGGCGGAGATCATCGCGGTCTGGGCGCCGGGCGACGACCCGGCGCCGCACCGTGCCTGGGCCGAGCGCACGAGCGCGGCCCTGGCCCCGCACGCGCTGCCCGGCGGCTACCCGAACCTGCTCGCGCCGGAGGAGACCGACCGGGTCCGCCTCGCCTACGGCCCGAACTGGGACCGGCTGCGCACGGCCAAGCGCCGCTACGACCCGCACCTGACGTTCTCCGCCGTGCCGACGTTGCCGCCCGCCGGCCCGCCTGGGCCCCGTGACGGGGCGGCCGGGCCGGATCGCCGGGAGCACCCGGTAGACCGGTGACGGGGGGCGGTACGATTTCCGCCGCGCGGTCGCCGATGCCCGCCACACACGACGTTCCGGTGCGGTACGCCTACCGCCCGCCAGCGCGGGTTCTTCGCGCGTCGTTGGACAACTGTTCCGCAGTCCGCAAGGGGTCGGCCGGCAGGTCGATCCGGAGGAGAGACTAGCCTGATGGGCGTGACACGCCGCGCGAAGATCGTCTGCACTCTCGGCCCCGCCACCTCGTCCCCGGAGCGCATCCGGGGGCTCGTCGAGGCCGGCATGAACGTGGCGAGGCTCAACTTCAGCCACGGCGCTCACGCCGACCACGAGTCGGTCTGCCGGATGGTCCGGGAGGCGGCGGAGGCGGCCGGGCAGCCGGTCGCGGTGCTCGCCGACCTCCAGGGCCCCAAGATCCGCCTCGGCCGCTTCGCCGACGGGCCGCACGAGTGGCGCACCGGCGACTCGGTGGTGATCACGAGCGACGAGATCGTCGGCACCAAGGAGCGGGTCTCCTGCACCTACCGCAAGCTGCCGCAGGAGGTGAAGCCGGGCGACCGGCTGCTGATCGACGACGGCCGGGTGGCGGTCGAGGTCAGCGACGTCACCGGCAACGACATCCGCTGCCTGGTCACCGAGGGCGGCCCGGTCTCCAACAACAAGGGTGTCTCGCTGCCGAACGTGGCGGTGAGCGTCCCGGCCATGTCCGACAAGGACGCCGAGGACCTGCGCTTCGCCCTCGGCCTCGGCGTCGACCTGGTCGCGCTCTCCTTCGTCCGCTCGCCGGACGACATCAAGCTGGTCCACTCGATCATGGACGAGGAGGGCGTGCGCCGCCCGGTGCTCGCCAAGGTGGAGAAGCCGGAGGCGGTCGACCACCTGGAGGCGATCGTGCTCGCCTTCGACGGCGTCATGGTGGCCCGCGGCGACCTCGGCGTGGAGCTGCCGCTCGACCAGGTCCCGCTGGTGCAGAAGCGCGCCGTGCAGCTCTGCCGGGAGAACGCCAAGCCGGTCATCGTGGCCACCCAGATGCTCGACTCCATGATCGAGAACTCCCGCCCGACCCGCGCCGAGGCCTCCGACGTGGCCAACGCGGTGCTCGACGGCGCGGACGCGGTGATGCTCTCCGGCGAGACCAGCGTCGGCAAGTACCCGGTGCTCACCGTCAGCACCATGGCCAAGATCATCACCACCACCGAGGCCGGCTCGATCGCCGTGCCCCGGCTCCAGCACGACCCGCGTACGCACGGCGGCGCGCTCACCGTCGCCGCCTCGTCGATCGCGCGCGCCATCGGCGCCAAGGCCATGGTGGCGTTCTCGCAGACCGGCGACACCGTCAAGCGGCTCAGCCGGCTGCACTGCGACCTGCCGCTGCTGGCCTTCACCCCGGTGCCGGAGGTGCGCAACCAGCTCGCGCTCTGCTGGGGCGTGGAGACGTTCCTGATGCCGTTCGTCCAGCACACCGACGACATGTTCCGCCAGGTCGACCAGGCGCTGCTGGGCCTCAACCGGGCCAACCCGGGCGACTACGTGGTGATCGTGGCCGGCAGCCCGCCCGGCACCCCCGGCTCCACCAACACGCTGCGCGTGCACCAGCTCGGTTCGCTGGTCGACGCGGCGGCGGCCCGGGCGCTTCAGTGAACCGGTTCGGCGGGCCGGGTGACGGCGACCGGGGGCAGCGCGGTGAGTGACGCTCCGGTGGCGACCGGGCAGGCGGCGGTCGACCAGCTCCTGGAGGTGCTGGACTTGGCGCAGACCGGCGAGATGACCTTCCGCGGGATGAGCCCGCCGGTCGGTCCGCAGCGGGTCTACGGCGGTCAGGTCGCCGGTCAGGCGTTGGTGGCCGCCGGCCGCACGGTCGACCCGGAGCGTGCCGTGCACTCGCTGCACGGCTACTTCGTGCGGCCCGGCGATCCGGCCGAGCCGATCGAATACCAGGTGGAGAACGTCCGCGACGGACGCTCCTTCTCGGTGCGCCGCTCGGTGGCGTTGCAGCACGACGAGCCGATCTTCTTCATGTCGGCGTCGTTCCAACGGCAGGAGGAGGGGCTGGACCACCACGCCCCGCTCCCGCCGGACGTGCCCGGTCCGGACGAGGTGCCGACCATGGCCGACCGGCTCGCCCGCTACCCGGAGCGGCTCGGCATCTGGGGTCAGATCCCGCGCCCGATCGACGTCCGCTACGTCGGCGAGCCCGGCTGGGTCCGCCCCGGCGACCGTCCGGCCGAGCCGCACCAGCGGGTCTGGATGCGGATCGACGGCAAGCTGCCCGACGACCCGCTGCTGCACGCGTGCGCGCTGACGTACGCCTCCGACCTGACGCTGCTCGACTCCGTGCTGTCGGTGCACGGCGAGGTGTGGGGGCCGGGCGGGGTGGTCGGCGCGAGCCTCGACCACGCGCTGTGGTTCCACAGGTCCTTCCGGGCCGACGAGTGGTTCCTCTACGACTGCTGGAGCCCGTCCGCGTCCGGGGCCCGGGGCCTGGCCACCGGCCGGATGTTCACCACCGACGGCCGGCACATCGCCAGCGCCGTGCAGGAGGGTCTGCTGCGCCGGGTCGGCGGCTGAGCCGACAACCGTGACCGTTCGGCCGAGGGGCGGGAAGCCGCGCGGCTGAGCAGGGGACTAACGTTGCCCGCATGCGCCTCTCCGCCCGGGTCGACTACGCCCTCCGTGCGGCCGCCGAGCTGGCCTCGGTCGCCGAGGGCACGACCTCCGGGCGGAGCCGGCCGGTGACCGCCGAGCAGATCGCCCGCTCGCAGGACATCCCGCCGAAGTTCCTGGAGAGCATCCTGCTCCAACTGCGCCGGGGCGGCATCGTGCACGCCCAGCGTGGTCCCGAGGGCGGCTACTGGCTGGCCCGACCGGCCGCGGAGATCTCCCTGGCCGAGGTGATCCGGGTGATCGACGGGCCGCTCGCGCACGTCCGGGGCCAGCGCCCGGAGCAGCTCGGCTACCAGGGCGCCGCGCGCGCCCTGCAGGACGTGTGGATCGCGTTGCGGGCCAGCGAGCGGGAGATCCTGGAGCTGGTCACCATCGCCGACGTGGCGGCCGGCACGCTGCCCGGACGGGTCAACGAGTTGGCCGCCGACCCGCGCGCCTGGAGCTGACCGCCGGGCCGTCCGGCGAGTCTCACCAACCGGATGGGGGACTTGACCCGGGACGCCTCCGTGCCGCATTGTCGACCAAGTTGATAGGAGATGCCGAAAAGTCTGGGGGCGCTCGTGCGCAAGCTGCTGGTACTCGCCCTCGTCGGGCTCCTCGCGCAACTGGTCGACGGCGCGCTCGGCATGGCGTACGGGCTGACCTCGTCGACCCTGCTGCTCTTCGCCGGGGTCGCGCCGGCCGCCGCCTCCGCCTCGGTGCACCTCGCCGAGATCGGCACCACGCTCGCCGCCGGCGTCTCGCACTGGCGCTTCGGCAACGTCGACTGGAAGGTCGTCGGCCGGATCGCGTTGCCCGGCGCGATCGGCGCGTTCGCCGGCGCCACGTTCCTCAGCTCCATCTCCACCGAGTCGGCCGCGCCCTGGATGGCCGCCATCCTCTTCACCCTCGGCGCCTACCTGCTGGTTCGCTTCTCCCGGCCGTTGCGCGCCAACCGCGCCGCCGGCCGGCTGCGTAGCCGCTTCCTCGCCCCGCTCGGACTGGTCGCCGGCTTCGTCGACGCGACGGGCGGTGGCGGCTGGGGCCCGGTCGCCACCCCGGCCCTGCTGGTGTCCGGCCGGATGGAGCCCCGCAAGGTCATCGGCTCGGTGGACACCTCCGAGTTCGTGGTGGCCGGCGCGGCGAGCGTCGGCTTCCTCATCGGCCTCGGCTCCGAAGGCTTCCTGCTGCCCACCGTGGCCGCCCTCCTGATCGGCGGCCTGATCGCCGCGCCGATCGCGGCCTGGCTGGTCCGCATCGTCCCGGCCCAGGTGCTCGGCGCCGTCATCGGCGGCGTGATCGTGCTGACCAACGCCCGCACCCTGTTGCGCGCCGGCGAGCTGGGCGGCCCGGTGCCGGCCCTGGTCTACGCCGTGCTCGCCGCCGGCTGGGTGGCCGCCGTGGTGCTCGCGGTGCGGGCGCTGCGCCGGACCCGCCGGGCCCGCGCCACCGTCGACGCGGCCCTCGCCGCCACCGCCCCGTCCGCCGAGGCCCGGTCCGGCACCGCCCCGTCCCCCGAGGTCGCGGCCGCCGCCCCGACTGCCGCCGCCCCGACTGCCGCCGCCGTGCCGGCCGCCGACGCTCCGCCCGCCGAGGGCGGGGACCCCCGCCGGCTCGCCGCCGTTGTCGAGGGCTGAGCCCGCGCCGCCGACGGGCCGCCCGAGGCCGTCGGCGAGCTCGCGTCATCGGTGTCCCGAGGCGTCAACGCCCGCGCGGCTCCTGCCATGCGCCTTTGCCTACGGTGTCGGTACGTCGGCGAGTGCGCGGCTCGCCCGCGCTTGTGCCCACGATGTCCGGTGCGTCGGCGGCTGCGCCGCGCGTGTCGCGCCCCTGTGCCCGCGATGTCCGGTGCGTCGGCGGCTGCGCCGCGCGTGTCACGCCCCTGTGCCTGCGATGTCCGGTGCATCGGCGGGCGGCGATCGGCGCGCCGCGCTCGAACGTCCTCGGTGGTCGTGGCGTGTCGACGTCGTCGCGGTCCACGCCCTGCTGGCGGGCCGCCGGTGGGTCGCGGCGCGTCGCCGTGTCGCGCTGTCGCACGGCGTGTCGCCTCCAGGTGAACAGGGCCTTTTAGCGCGATATACCGCACAGTCATATTTATGCCTCTGAGGTATATCGGTTTTCAGCGACCTCTTTCCCGCACGGTCACGGTAAGTGACGCGGGCGGAGCGTGGCCGGCGCTTGTGAGGGCGTCCGGTGGTGACCTACCCTGGCAGGGCGCGAAGCCAATTACGAACGTCGATGTGAAGCGCGTACTCTCCCGCCGGTCCGGGCAGGCCGGCGTCGTCGCGCGCCTGACCTTCGCGAAAGGCAACCCCGTGCATCCCACCAGCTCACGCCGCCGCACCGCGCTGCTCGCTGCGGCCTCGGCGGCGACCCTGGCGACCGGCGCGCTCACCGCCGTGACCGCCGAGGCAGCGGCCGCCGCCTGCCGGGCCGACTACCGGATCACCAACCAGTGGAGCGGCGGCTTCGGCGCCGACGTCACCGTGACCAACCTCGGCGACCCGGTCGACGGCTGGACGCTCGGCTGGAGCTTCACCGCCGGTCAGCAGGTCGTCCAGGCCTGGAACGCCACGGTCGGTCAGTCCGGCGCCCAGGTCACCGCCCGCGACGCCGGCTACAACGCGGCGCTGGGCACCGGCGGCAGCGCGAACTTCGGCTTCAACGGCTCCTGGAACAACGCCGCCAACCCGGTGCCCACCGCGTTCACGCTCAACGGCACCACCTGCACCGGCGCGCCGCCGACCTCGACACCGCCGACGTCCGGCCCGACCACCGCGCCACCGACCACGCCGCCACCCACCACGCCCCCGGCCGGCGCCAAGCAGATGGAGAAGCTCGACCGAGGACTCGTCAGCGTCCGCTCCGGCACCGGGAACCTGGTCTCCTGGCGACTGCTCGGCACCGAGACCTCCGGCGTGTCGTTCAACCTCTACCGGGGCTCCACCAGGGTGAACCCCAGCCCGATCACCGGCGCCACCACCTACCTCGACGGCGGCGCGGCGGCCGGGTCGGCGTACACCGTGCGGGCCGTGGTGAACGGCGCCGAGCAGGCGGCGTCCGCCCCGGCGTTGCAGTTCGCCAACGGCTACCTGGACGTGCCGATCCAGGCCCCACCGGGGGGCACCACGCCGAGCGGCGAGGCCTACAGCTACTCCGCCAACGACGCGAGCGTCGGCGACCTCGACGGCGACGGACGCTACGAGTTCGTGCTCAAGTGGGACCCGTCCAACAGCAAGGACAACTCGCAGTCCGGCTACACCGGCAACGTCTACGTCGACGCGTACACCCTCACCGGGGCCCGGCTGTGGCGCATCGACCTGGGTCGCAACATCCGCGCCGGCGCCCACTACACCCAGTTCCAGGTGTACGACTACGACGGCGACGGCGACGCCGAGGTGGCCATGAAGACGGCCGACGGCACCCGTTCCGGCACCGGTCAGGTGATCGGCTCGTCCTCGGCCGACCACCGCAACTCCAGCGGCTACGTGCTCGCCGGCCCCGAATACCTGACCATGTTCGACGGGCGCACCGGCGCGGCCCTGTCCACCGTCGACTACGACCCGCCCCGCGGCACCGTCTCGTCCTGGGGCGACTCGTACGGCAACCGGGTCGACCGGTTCCTCGCCGGCACCGCCTACCTGGACGGGCAGCGGCCCTCGCTGGTCATGGCGCGCGGCTACTACACCCGGGCGGTGATCGCCGCCTGGGACTTCCGCGACGGCACGCTGCGCAGGCGCTGGACGTTCGACTCCAACACCTCCGGCAACGGCGCCGCCGCCGGCCAGGGCAACCACCAGCTCTCCGTCGCCGACGTGGACAACGACGGCCGTCAGGAGATCGTGTACGGGGCCGCCACCATCGACGACAACGGCCGGCTGCTCTACTCCACCGGCAACGGGCATGGCGACGCGCTGCACGTCGGCGACCTCGACCCGGGCCGCGCCGGCCTGGAGGTCTTCAAGGTCGACGAGGACGGCAGCAAGCCCAGCTCGTGGATGGCCGACGCGCGTACCGGCCAGATCCTCTGGCAGACCGCCCCGAACGGTGACAACGGTCGCGGTGTCTCCGACGACGTCTGGGCCGGCAGCCCCGGCGCGGAGTCCTGGTCGTCGGCCGCCGACGGTCTGCTCAACACGCGCGGGCAGAACGTGGGCCGCAAGCCGTCCTCGGCGAACTTCCTGATCTGGTGGGACGGCGACCCGGTCCGTGAGCTGCTCGACGGCACGAAGATCGACAAGTACGGCACCAGCGGCGAGACCCGGCTGCTCACCGGCGCCAACGTCGCCTCCAACAACGGCACCAAGAGCACCCCGGCACTCTCCGGCGACATCCTCGGTGACTGGCGCGAGGAGGTCGTCTGGCGCACCGCCGACAGCAGCGCGCTACGGATCTACAGCACGCCGGTCACCACCGGCCTGCGCCTGCCGACGTTGATGCACGACCCCCAGTATCGGGTCGCGGTCGCCTGGCAGAACACCGCCTACAACCAGCCGCCGCACCCGGGCTTCCACCTCGGTGACGGGATGGCCACGCCAGCGGCGCCGAACATCTACCTGCGCTAGAACGCAGGCACCGGGTCGCCGGCCGCGGAATCCGCTCAGCCGGCGACCCGGTGCACCACACCGCAGCATTCCCGACCCGTCCCGACCGGGAATGCCGTACCACCACCGGGGACAAAGTTATGCGTCCCACGCGACGCTGCGGTGACGCGGCTATGAAGAGCGTGTTTCAGCCTTCCCGGCGCAGCCCACCGGCCACCTTCTCGGCGATCAGCTCGAACGAGCGGACCCGGTCGGCCACGTCGTAGACCATCGTGGTCAGCATCAGCTCGTCCGCGCCGGTGCGCTCCAGCAACGCGCCGAGCTGCCGGGCGACCGTCTCCGGCGCACCCGTCGCCTGGCCGTCGCGGCGCTGGGCCACGAACTCCCGCTCCATCTCCGTGTACGGGTAGGCCGCCGCGTCCTCCGGCGTGACAAGCGGCTCCGGCCGCCCCGAGCGCAGCTTCAGGAACGACAACCCGGCCGGACCGGCCAGCCACTGCGCCCGCTCGTCGGTCTCCGCGCAGATGGCGTTGACCGCCACCATCGCGTACGGCCTGTCGAGCCACTGCGACGGCCGGAAGTGCTGCCGGTAGAGCTGCAACGCCGGCACCGTGTTCTGCGAGCTGAAGTGGTGCGCGAACGAGAACGGCAGCCCGAGCAGGCCGGCGAGTTGGGCGCTGAACCCGCTCGACCCGAGCAGCCACACCTGCGGCGACTGCCCGCGCCCCGGCGTCGCGGTGATCGGGCCCGGCTCCGCCCCGCTGAAGTAGTTCATCAGGTCGGCCAGCTCACGCGGGAAGTGCTCGGCGGAGAGCCCCTCCATGGTCCGGCGCAGCGCCAGCGCGGTCACCTGGTCGGTGCCGGGCGCCCGCCCGATGCCCAGGTCGATCCGGCCCGGGTGCAGCGCGTCGAGGGTGCCGAACTGCTCCGCCACGACCAGCGGCGCGTGGTTGGGCAGCATCACCCCACCCGAGCCCAGCCGGATCGTGCTGGTGTTGGCCGCCAGGTGCGCGAGCAGCACCGCCGGCGCCGAACTGGCGATCGCCGGCATGTTGTGGTGCTCGGCCACCCAGAACCGGCGGAAGCCCAGCTCCTCGGTGCGCCGGGCCAGCTCGGTGGTGTGCCGCAGCGCCTCACCGGCACTGCCGGTCGCGGCCACCGGGGCAAGGTCAAGAACAGACATCGGTACGTCGATCACGCCAGGGTGCAACCGGCCACGTGCCGGAATTGTTCCGTGGGGTGGGTCAGCCCATACCCCGGGCCTGCTCGAAGATCAGGCTGGTCTGGGTGTGCCGCACCGCCGGATCCACCGCCAGGTGGTCGAGCACGAAGTCGCGCAGCGCGTCCCCGGACGCCGCCCGCACGTGCAGCACGTAGTCCTCCGCGCCGGCCACGTGGAACACCGACACCACCCCCGGCAGCCGCACCGACCGGGCCCGGAAGGCGTCCACCGCGGCCCGCTCGTGCGCCGTCAACCGCACCGACACCAGCGCCTGCAACGGCAGGCCCACCGCCGCCGGGTCGACGTCCGCGTGGAACCCGCGGATCGCCCCGCACTCGCGCAGCGCCCGGGTACGCGTCAGACACGTCGACGGGGCCACGCCCACCCGCTCCGCGAGCGCGTTGTTGGGCAGTCGCCCGTCGGCGGTCAGCTCGGTGAGGATCGCGCGGTCGACGTCGTCCAGGCCGGAGAACGGCCGCACATCGTTCGGTGCGAGAGGCATCCCACCATCCTCCACCGCAGATGCGTCGGGCGGAAGCGAGATCATCAGAATCTTCTTCGAGAGTATTGCCCCCGAACACCATCATGTTCGACGCTTCCGGGCATGACCGCCGTGGACACCGCAGCCGTGCACGCCGGGCGTGACGACCTCGCCGGCCTCGGCGTCCACGTCCCGCCCATCGACCTCTCCACCACCAACCCGCTGCCCTCGGTGGCCGACGGCGGCGACGCCTACGAGACGCTCGCCACCGGCAACCCGCTCCCGGCCGGCGGCAGCGCCGTCTACCAGCGGCTCTGGAACCCCACCGTGGCCCGCTTCGAGACCGCCCTCGCCCAACTCGAAGACACCGCCGAGTCGGTCGCGTTCGCCAGCGGCATGGCCGCGCTCACCGCCACCCTGCTCGCCGCCACCCGCGACGGCAAGCGTCACGTCGTCGCCGTCCGCCCGCTCTACGGCGGCACCGACCACGTCCTCGCCACCGGCCTGCTCGGCACCGAGGTCACCTGGGCCCGCGCCGACGACGTCGCCGCCGCGATCCGCCCCGACACCGCGCTTGTCGTGGTGGAGACCCCGGCCAACCCGACGCTCGACCTCGTCGACATCGCCGCGCTCGCCACCGCCGCCGGCGACGTCCCGCTGCTCGTCGACAACACCGTCGCCACCCCCGTGCTCCAGCAGCCCGCCCGGCACGGCGCGGCGCTCGTCCTGCACAGCGCCACCAAGAGCATCGGCGGCCACGGCGACGTCCTCGCCGGCGTCGTCGCCTGTGCGCCCGACTGGGCCGCCCGGCTGCGCCAGGTGCGCGCCGTCACCGGCGCCGTCCTGCACCCGCTCGGCGCCTACCTGCTGCACCGCGGCCTGCAGACCCTGCCGCTGCGGGTCCGCGCCCAGCAGGCCGGCGCGGAGAAGCTCGCCGCCTGGCTCGCCGGCCACCCGGCCGTCGAACGGGTGCACCACCCGTCCCGGCACGACCCGGCCGGGCTTGTCGGCCGCCAGATGTCCGGCGGCGGCAGCCTGCTCGCCTTCGAGGTACGCGGCGGCGCGCCCGCCGCGGCCACGGTCGCCGGCGCCTGCGAGCTGATCACCCACGCGGTCTCGCTCGGCGGCGTCGACACGCTGATCCAGCACCCGGCCTCGCTGACCCACCGGCCGGTCGAGGGCGACGCCAAGCCGTGCGGCGGGCTGCTGCGGGTCTCGGTCGGCCTGGAGGACCCGGAGGACCTGCGCGCCGACCTGGCCCGGGCGCTCGCCTCGATCTGACGCGCGCCGGGCGGCGTCGGCCGTCGGACCGGTCGCCACCGGCGTCGTGCCGATGCTGCGACCGTCCGGTCAGGACTTCGGGCCGACGTGTCGGTCCAGCGCGGCCACGGCCTCCCGCCGGGCCACCGACAGTGACCACGGCAGGTTCATCCGCCAGGCGATGCCGAGCAGGTCGAGGGCCGACTGGCACAGCGCCATGATGTCGGTGGAGCGGTTGGAGAACATGTAGCGGGGATAGACGTACTCCTTCCCGCGAACCACGACCCGGTTGGCGAAGCGGCAGCCGTCGGAGTGGAACAGGCCGCGCAGGAAGTCGCCCGGTTGCGCCTCGATGATGACCTGCTGCCAGTCGGCCAGGACGATCGGGCGCTCGTGCTTCTTGCCCGGCCCGTGCTGGGGGAAAAGGCACGGCCAGTGGATGGCGGTGCTCTGCACGGCGACACAGCCCGGTTTCCGGATGCGCTGCACCTTGTTGGCCAACACCGCACGCATCGCGGCGTCGCACTTCTCGATCAGGCTCGGCCAGGCGTTCGCACAGTAGACGCGGAGCACCGGCGTCCGGTCCGTGGTGACCAGGTGTCCGTCTCCGAGATAGAGCCCGAGCAGGTAGGCGTAGGCCGCCCGGTCCGGGGGATCGTCCTGGTCGGGGCGGCAGCGGAAGCAGCGGACCGCGCTGCCGAAGATCGCCGGCTCGGGTCGGTCGACGCACCAGTGCCAGACCGTGGTGTAGGGCAGGGAGAGGCTGCGGGCCACCGAACGGATGTTGTGACCCCGAGCGCGAAGGGCGCGGGCTCGTGCCCGCATTTCGGGAGGATGCACAGCGACATCCTCGAACACGTGTATGACAAGAAGTGCCGGGAGCGGGATTCGAACCCGCAAGCCCTTTCGGGCAGAAGTGTTTGAGACTTCCGTGTATGCCGTTCCACCATCCCGGCGGGGTGCGGTAACTGTACCCGACTAGGCTCATGCGGGAGCATGGGTGGTGACCGTGCCGAGATCGATGGTGGGAGTGGCTCGTGGGCGAGATGCAGACGGATGCCGAGCGCAAGCGCGTTCTGATCGCCGAGGACGAGGCGCTGATCCGGCTGGACCTGGCCGAGATGCTTGTCGAGGAGGGCTACGAGGTGGTCGGCGAGGCCGGCGACGGGGAGACCGCCGTCAAGCTCGCCGAGGAGCTCAAGCCGGATCTGGTCATCCTCGACATCAAGATGCCGATCATGGACGGGCTGGCCGCCGCCGAGCGGATCGCCGGCGCGCGCATCGCCCCCGTGATCATCCTGACCGCGTTCAGCCAGCGCGACCTGGTGGAGCGGGCCCGGGCGGCCGGCGCGATGGCCTACCTGGTGAAGCCGTTCCAGAAGAGCGACCTGGTGCCGGCGGTGGAGATCGCGCTGTCCCGCTACTCGGAGATCTCCGCGCTGGAGGCCGAGGTCGCCGGCCTGACCGACCGGCTGGAGATCCGCAAGACCGTCGAGCGGGCCAAGGGCGCGCTGATGACCACCTACGGCATGACCGAGCCGCAGGCATTCAAGTGGATCCAGCGCACCGCGATGGACCACCGGATGACCATGAAGGAGGTCGCCGAGCGGATCCTCGCCGAGACCGCCGGCGGCGAGGTGGCGCAGCAGCCCGCCTCCTGACCGATCGGGCGCGGTTCACCGCCCGCCGGGAGGCGACCGATCGATAGGATCGGATCCATGCCTCTTCCGCGCCTGAGGTCGGTGGTCGTCGTGGTGGCCGGTGTCGCGGTGCTGCTGGCCGCGTGCCGGTCGGCGCCGGAGGAGCCGACCGCGCCGGCGCCGGTGCGCCCGGCCTGGCGGGCGGTCGAGCTTCCGGTGCCGGCGGGGCCCGCGGGTCGCCTCCTGCTCCGCGACGCGGCGCGCTGCGCCAACAGGTGGTACGCGGTCGGCGGCGTGGTCGACCCGGCGGGGGAGACCCGGCCGGCGGCCTGGTCCAGCTCGGACGGCACGACGTGGTCGGCGTTGCCCATGCGCGCCCAGACGTTCTACGGCCGCCAGCACGTGCTCTACGCGGTGGCGTGCCGCGACGACGGGATGGCGGCGCTCGGGGCGAAGACGGGTGGCGTGCACGGCAATCCGCGTACCGGATCGTGGGTGTGGCGTCCGGGCGGGCCGGTGCGGGAGGTGCCGGCGGCGTTCGAGCTGTTCGGCGGGCCGCGCGCGGTGAGCGCGTCGCGGTTGGCGGCCGGGCCGGGCGGCTGGTTGATCGCCGGGGCGCGTACGGACGGCGCGGCGGTGTGGACGTCGCCGGACGCCGGCGGTTTCGAGGTGCGCGAGGGGGTCGCGGAGCTGGCCGGCGACGCCCGGGGGCGGACCGCGGCGTACGACGCGGCGGCCCTGGGATCGGGTTGGCTGGTGGTGGGGTCGTTGCTGCCGGCGGGCGGCACGGCGTTGACGCCGTTGGCCTGGTCGTCGGCGGACGGCCGGTCGTGGCGGCGGGCGGCGCTGCCGGCGGACGGGGGCGGGGCGGCGGAGCGGGTGGTGCTGCGCGACGGCGCGCCGACGGCGGTCGGTCCGGTCCGTGACGGCTTCGCGGTGTGGCGGGCCCCGGCCGACCGGCCGGACGGGTGGACTCGCGTCGGCCGGTTCGGCGCGGACGGGCCGGGGGTGTCGTCGGTGACGGGCCTGGCCGTGGCCGGCGGGCGCCTGGTCGCGGTGACCGGGGACGGCGCGGATCGCCGATTGTGGATATCGGGTGACGGCGGCGTGTCGTGGCGTCCGGTGATCGTGCCGGCGCCGGTGCCGGCACGCGGCGACGCGGCCCTGGCGGTGGCCGCGGGCGAGGCCGGGCTGGTGGTGGTGGCGGATGACGGAAAAACGTCGCGTGCCTGGTGGGCGGCGTTGTCGAGCGTCGATGAGTAGCGACCGCTGATCACTTGACCCGTTACCGAGGAAACCTCGGTGAAAGCCTCGCGCCGCCTACGGTTCTTACGGGAAGCGTCGGTAATCCGCCACGGCGTGTAACGGTTCGGTCAACCCCGCTTTCCGGGTCTTACGTCACCGCTGGCCGGTGGGATAACGTCCCGGCCCAGACCGGCGACGACGGTCTGGTTCGTCCGCCCCCCGCAAGGGCCAATCAGCAGCGGGTGGTTCGGACCATGGACGGAGGAGGGTTCGGGCCTTGAGGCAGAAGCTCGCACGCGTGATCGGCGGGGTCGCCATGCTGGCGCTCGTCGCCGGTGGTACCGCTTGTTCCAGCGGCAGCGACGATGAGGGTTCCGGGGGCAGCGCCTGCGGGAGCAAGATCGCTTTCTTCGGCGCGCTGACCGGTAGCTCGGCCGCGCTGGGCATCAACGAGAAGAACGGCGCCAAGCTGGCGGTCGACAAGTACAACAAGGAGAACCCGGACTGCAAGGTCGAGCTCGCCGAGCTCGACTCGCAGGGCAGCCCGGACCAGGCGCCCGGCCTGGCCCAGAAGGCGATCGACGACACCAAGATCCTCGGTGTCGTGGGTCCGGCCTACTCGGGTGAGTCGGAGGCCGCCGGTCCGCTGTTCAACGAGGCCGGTCTGGTCACCATCACCCCCTCCGCGACCAACCCGACCCTCGCCAAGAAGGGTTGGAAGACCTTCTTCCGCGCGGTCGGCAACGACCTGAGCCAGGGCCCCGCCGCCGGCGTCTACATCAAGAACGTGATCAAGGCCGACAAGGTCTACGTGATCGACGACCAGTCGGCGTACGGCGCCGGTCTGGCCGACGAGGTCAAGAAGGTGCTCGGCCCGGCGGTCGTGGGCAGCGACAAGGTCCAGGGCGAGGGCAAGCAGACCGAGTTCTCCGCGGTCGTCACCAAGGTCAAGGCCGCGAACGTCAAGGCGGTCTTCTACGGTGGCTACTACCAGGAGGCCGGCCTGATCCGCAAGCAGCTCACCGCTGCCGGCGTCACCGCCCCGCTGGTCGCCGGTGACGGCGTGAACGACGGCGCCTACATCACCTCCGCCGGTGCGGCCGCCGCCGAGGGCACCATCCTCACCTGCCCCTGCCAGCCGTCCACCGAGGCCCGCGGCTCCTTCGCCGCCGACTACAAGGCCCTGAACGGCACCGACCCGGGCACCTACAGCGACACCGCGTTCGACGCCGCGAACATCCTGCTGGCGGGCATCAAGGCCGGCAAGACCTCCCGTTCCGACCTGCTCGAGTTCGTCAAGGGCTACAGCGGCGAGGGCGTGGCGGCCAGCTACAAGTTCGTCGAGGGCGGCGAGCTGGACCCGGCGCAGGTCAAGGTCTGGGCGTTCAAGGTGCAGGGCGGCAAGGTTGTCCCGGACCAGGAGATCCCCAAGTCCTGATCGTCGATCGCTGCGACTGGCGATTGAGTTGTGAATCGCGGGTGCGGCCGGGAGCTGGCTCCCGGCCGCACCCCCTTTTTCTCTTCAGCGACGGAGCGTCCCTCCCTTGAACTTCGACGGACTGTTCTCCAACTTCGGGGAACTCACCACGACCGGCCTGACACAGGGTGCGATCTACGCCCTGGTCGCGCTCGGCTACACGCTTGTCTACGGCGTGCTCAGGCTCATCAACTTCGCCCACTCCGAGGTGTTCATCGCGGGCGCGTTCGCCGCGATCTGGACCTGGAACGGTTTCGGTCTCGACCAGAACTCCCAGGTCAGCGGCGTCGGCTCGATCCTGTTCTATCTGCTGGTGGCGATGATCGTGGCGGCCATCGCCTCGGCCGGCACCGCGACGGTGATCGAGCGGGTGGCGTACCGTCCGCTGCGCAAGCGCAACGCGCCTCCGCTGGCGTTCCTGATCACCGCGATCGGCGCCTCGATCGCGATCTCCGAGGCGTTCGGCGTCTACACCCGACGCCTGCCCGAGGGTGCGCCGTCGCTGGTCAGCTCGAAGCCGCTGTTCCACGTCGCCGGCGTGCCGATCGACAGCATCCAGCTGCTCACCATCGGCGCCGCGCTGGTGATGATGTTCGCGCTGGACCAGTTCATCAACCGCAGCCGCACCGGCCGCGGCATCCGGGCGGTGGCGCAGGACGCCAACACGGCGGCCCTGATGGGTGTGAACAAGGACCGGATCATCCTGATGGTCTTCATCGCCGGCGGCACCATGGCCGGTGTCGCGGGCCTGCTCTACGACGTGCGGATCCAGACGCTCACCTACAGCGTCGGCTTCCTGCTGGGCCTCAAGGCGTTCACCGCGGCGGTGCTCGGCGGCATCGGCAACCTGCGGGGCGCGCTCGTCGGCGGCCTGCTGCTGGGCGTCGTGGAGAACTACGCCTCGGGTCTGTTCGGCAGTCAGTGGAAGGACTTCGCCGCGTTCGCGGTGCTCGTCGTGCTGCTGATGTTCCGCCCGACCGGCCTGCTGGGCGAATCACTGGGGAGGGCACGCGCATGACGACGACGGTAAATCCGCCGAGCCCGGAGCAGCAGGAGGGGATCGGGGTCCGGCTGCGGCAGGGCCGGGAGGCGATCGCGGACCGCTGGCACCACGCGCCGCGCTGGGTGCGCTGGGTGTTGCTGGCCGCGGTCATCGTGTTCTTCTACGCGCTGCCGAACAAGGAGTTCTACCAGTACCTCGGGCCGATCCCGACGCCCGGCGCGAACTTCACCCAGGTGCTCTTCACCGTCTCGATCTACGTGTTGCTTGCGGTCGGGCTGAACATCGTGGTCGGGTTCGCCGGCCTGCTCGACCTCGGTTACTTCGGCTTCTTCGCGGTCGGCGCGTACACCGTCGCGGTGCTCACCTCGCCGAGCAGCAACATCAAGACGCTGTGGCCGTGGCTGCTGGTGGTGCCGATCGCGATCGCGCTGACCATGGTCTCCGGCGTCATGCTGGGCACGCCGACGCTGCGCCTGCGCGGCGACTACCTGGCGTTGGTGACGCTCGGCTTCGCCGAGATGATCCGGATCGCGGCGGTCAGCTCCACGTTCCTCAAGGGGCAGCGGGGCTTCAGCGAGATCCCGCACCCGCCGGGCAAGTACGCCGACGGGCGGCCGTTCTTCGGGGTGCTCGACGCCCGCCCGTACTACTGGCTGGTGCTCACGCTGATCATCCTGGTGGTGATCGGGGTGCGGAACCTGACCCACAGCCGGGTCGGCCGGGCCTGGATCTCGATCCGGGAGGACGAGGACGCGGCCCAGTTGATGGGCGTGCCCACGTTCAAGTTCAAGCTGTGGGCGTTCGCCTCCGGCGCGGCGATCGCCGGCCTGGCCGGGGCGTTGTTCGCGGGCAAGCAGAACTTCGTCAACTCGCAGAACTTCGAGCTGCTCAACTCGATCATCATCCTGGCCGCGGTCATCTTCGGCGGCTCCGGCAACATCGTCGGCGCGATCGTCGGCGGCGGCCTGGTGGCGTACATGATCGAGCGGTTCCGCGGCATCGAGCTGTTCGGCATCGAGCTGTACGAGTACCGGTTCCTCTTCTTCGGCCTGGTGCTCGTGATCATGATGATCTTCCGGCCGCAGGGCCTGATCCCGAACCGGCGACGAGCGGCGGAGTTCAAGGACCGCCGCAAGGAGGTGATCGTCGGTGAGTGACACCGAACAGACCCCGGCCGTTCCGGCCCAGGCGGCGGCGCCCGCCGTCGAGACGGTGGACAAGCGCGAGCCGTTGTTGGAGGTCGACCACGTCACGCTGCGCTTCGGCGGCGTGGTGGCCCTCAACGACGTGGACTTCACCCTCTACAAGGGCGAGATCCTCGGGCTGATCGGGCCCAACGGCGCGGGCAAGACCACCTGCTTCAACGCGATGACCGGCATCTACCAGCCCACCGAGGGGCAGATCCGGTTCCGGGGCGAGAAGATCAGCGGCAAGAAGCGCCACCAGATCACCCGGATGGGCATGGCCCGCACGTTCCAGAACATCCGGCTCTTCCCGGAGATGACCGCGCTGGAGAACGTCCAGGTCGGCGCGGACGCGCACCACAAGACCAGCGTGATCTCCGCGCTGCTGCGGCTGCCGCGGCACTGGAAGGAGGAGCGCGAGGGGCGGGAGAAGGCCGAGCGCCTGCTGGAGTTCGTCGGCATCCTTCCCCGGATGCACGAGTTCGCCCGCAACCTGTCCTACGGCGAGCAGCGGCGTCTGGAGATCGCCCGCGCGCTCGCCACCGACCCGGTGCTGCTCTGCCTGGACGAGCCGGCCGCCGGCTTCAACCCGGCCGAGAAGGAGGAGCTGCTCCAGCTCATCCGGCAGATCCGGGACCAGGGTGTGACCGTGCTGCTGATCGAGCACGACATGCGCCTGGTGATGGGCGTGACCGACCGGATCGTGGTCCTGGAGTTCGGAAAGAAGATCGCCGAGGGGCTGCCCGCCGAGGTGCGGGACAACCCGAAGGTGGTCGCGGCGTACCTGGGGGTGCCGGACGATGCTGCTTGAGATCGAGGACGTGAGCCTGCTCTACGGGCGGATCCAGGCGCTGCACGGCATCAGCCTGACCGTGGACGAGGGCGAGATCGTCGCGCTGATCGGCGCGAACGGCGCCGGCAAGTCCACCACCATGCGGGCGATCTCCGGCATCCGGCCGATCGCCACCGGCAGCATCAGGTTCGCCGGTGAGGACATCTCCAAGCTCCGGGCCGACCTGCGGGTCCGGCGCGGGCTGTGCCAGGCGCCCGAGGGCCGGGGCATCTTCCCCGGCATGACGGTGCTGGAGAACCTCGACATGGGCGCGTACACCCGGCGGGACAAGGCCGGCATCGCGCAGGACATGGCGCGGGTGCTGGACCTGTTCCCCCGGCTGGCCGAGCGGCGCAAGCAGCCCGGTGGCACCCTCTCCGGCGGCGAGCAGCAGATGCTCGCGGTCGGCCGGGCGCTGATGAGCCGGCCGAAGCTGCTGCTGCTCGACGAGCCGTCGATGGGTCTCGCGCCGATGCTGATCCAGCAGATCTTCACCATCATCACGGAGATCAACCAGCAGGGCACCACCGTCCTGCTGGTGGAGCAGAACGCCCAGCAGGCACTGGCCCGCGCCCACCGGGCGTACGTGCTGGAGACCGGCCGGATCGTCAAGAGCGGCACCGGCGCGGAGCTGCTGCACGACCCCTCGGTCAAAGAGGCCTACCTCGGCGTGGCCTGACCGACGCCCCCCTCGCAAAAGGAGTACCCCATGGTCCACCCCAACCCCGGCCGGCGGGCGGCGCTCGGCGTCGCCGGCGCGGCAGTCCTCCTGCTCTCCCTCGCCGCCTGCGGCGAGGAGGAGGGCACCGAGCAGCCCGGCGGCGGCCCCAGCGTCTCGTCGTCGGTCGACGCCGCGCTGGCCGCGAAGGTCCCGGACGCGATCAAGTCGGACGGCAAGATCGTCGTCGGCACCGACTCGACGTACGCCCCGGCGGAGTTCCTCGACTCCGACGGAAAGACCGTCATCGGCTTCGACGTGGAGCTGTTCACCGCCGTGGCGGCCAAGCTCGGCCTCAAGGCGGAGTTCGTCTCGGCGCCGTTCGGCGACATCATCACCGGCGTCAACTCGGGCAAGTACGAGGTCGGCGTCTCGTCGTTCACGATCAACGACGAGCGCAAGGGCCAGGCCAACATGGTCAGCTACTTCCAGGTCGGCACCCAGTGGGTGACCAAGAAGGGCAACCCGGCCGGCGTCGCGCTGGACAACGCCTGCGGCAAGAAGATCGCGGTGCAGAAGGACACGGTCCAGGTCGAGGACATCCAGAAGCGGTCCAAGACGTGCACCGACGCAGGCAAGCCGGCGATCAGCATCGACCAGTTCCCGGGCCAGGACGCCGCCACCGCGGCGGTCGTCTCCGGCAAGGACGACGCGATGCTCGCCGACTACCCGGTCGGGGTGTACGCGGTGACCCAGTCCAACGACGCCCTGGAGCTGCTGGACAAGCAGTACGAGGCGGCCCCGTACGGCTACGTGGTGGCCAAGGACCAGGCGCAGTTCGCCGAGGCGGTGCGCGACGCCACCAAGGCGCTGGTCACCGACGGTTCCTACAAGCAGGTGCTGGACAAGTGGAAGGTGGGGGACGGCGCGATCACGGATCCCGCGATCAACCCGTGACGACATGACCACCGAGGAAGCGACAACCGCACGGGCGCGGCCGGAACCGATCAAGGCCGTGCCCGTGCGGCACCCGGGACGATGGGTCGCGGTGGCGGTGCTCGCCGTGCTGACCGCGATGTTCGTCCACCTGTTGGTGACCAACGAGGCCTTCAACTGGTCCTTCATGGTCGACAAGATGTTCCGGCCGCCGATCATCGAGGGGCTGCTGCGCGGCACCGTGGTGATGACGGTCAGCGCGATGCTGATCGGCGTCACGCTCGGCGTGGTGATCGCCGTGATGCGGCTCTCCGACAACCCGATCCTGCGGGGGGTGGCCTGGCTCTACACCTGGTTCTTCCGGGCCGTGCCGCGGTTGGTGCTGCTCGCCGTGTTCGGCAACATCGGCATCCTGTGGAGTCGGGTCGAGTTCGGCGTGCCGTTCGACACCCAACTCGGCCAGTTGTTCGGCATCGACAACCTGCAACTGCGGTTGTTCGGGTTCTCCTCCCGGGACATCCTCACCGGCTTCATGGCCGGCCTGCTCGGCCTCGCGCTCTCCGAGGCCGCGTACATGGCGGAGATCGTCCGGGCCGGCATCCAGTCGGTCGACGAGGGGCAGACCGAGGCGGCCCAGGCGCTCGGCCTGAGCCGGGGCCAGTTGCTGCGCCGGGTGGTGCTGCCGCAGGCCATGCGGGTCATCATCCCGCCGACCGGCAACGAGACCATCGCCATGCTCAAGGACACCTCGCTGCTGCTCTACGTCCCGGTGAGCGTGGAGCTGTTCTTCCAACTCGACGCCGTCGGCAAGCGGACGTTCCAGATCTTCCCGATGTACGTCGCGGCCTGCCTCTGGTACCTGTTCCTGACCAGCATCCTGCTGGTCGGCCAGTATTTCCTGGAACGCCACTTCGGCAAGGGCTACGGGACCGCGCAGCGGGCCCGGGACCGGCTGCACACGCTGGCCGCCGAGACCGGTGGCGGCGGCGGAGGAGGGGCGGGGACACCGTGACCGAGTTGATCGTTCCGAATCAGGCCACCGCCCCGACGGCCGAATCCGGCCTGATGGTGCGGGCCGAGCAGGTGCACAAGTCGTTCGGGCCGCTGGAGGTGCTCAAGGGCATCGACCTGGAGGTCCGCGCCGGCGAGGTGTGCTGCCTGCTCGGGCCCTCCGGTTCCGGCAAGTCGACGTTCCTGCGTTGCATCAACCACCTGGAGAAGATCGACGCCGGCCGGATCTGGGTGGACGGCGACCTGATCGGCTACCGGGAGCGCGGCGGGAAGCTGCACGAGATGCGGGACAAGGAGGTGGCCGCGCAGCGCCGGGCGATCGGCATGGTGTTCCAGCGGTTCAACCTCTTCCCGCACATGACCGTGCTGGGCAACGTCATCGAGGCGCCGGTGCTGCTGCGCCAGTCGAAGAAGGCGCAGGCCCGGGAGCGGGCCGCGGAGCTGCTGGAGCGGGTGGGGCTGGGGGACAAGCTCGGCGCGTACCCGGGTCAGCTCTCCGGCGGCCAGCAGCAGCGGGTGGCGATCGCCCGGGCGCTGGCCATGCAGCCGAAGCTGATGCTCTTCGACGAGCCGACAAGCGCGCTCGACCCGGAGCTGGTGGGCGAGGTGCTGGACACGATGAAGGACCTGGCCCGCGACGGCATGACGATGATCGTGGTGACCCACGAGATCGGCTTCGCCCGGGAGGTCGGCGACCACCTGGTCTTCATGGACGGCGGCGTGGTGGTCGAGCAGGGCGACCCGCGCGAGGTGATCGCGGCCCCGCAGCACGAGCGGACCAAGGCGTTCCTGGCCAAGGTGCTCTGACGGGTCCGGTGCGGCGCGCGCCGCACCGGACCCCTCCGGTCAGTTCACGTAGCCCCGGAGCAGCCAGCCCGGGCTCTGCGGCTCGCAGACGTAGGTCTGGTAGGTGCCGCTGTTGACCCGGGACTGCCCGACCGAGATGCACTTGGACTGGAGCGTGTACACCCCGCCGTTGACCCAGCCGGCGAACGCCGGACCGCTCAGCACGGTCAGCGCGCCGGCGGTGGCGAGCGCCGGTACCAGAATTCGGACACCCCATCGTCGCATCGAGTCCTCCTTGACCTGCCATCGACTGATCTCCATACCGTAACGGTCCGGTCGCGATCCGTGGGGGCCGGTCGTGCCGGGGATGTCGGGCGTACGGACTAGAGTCGCTGCCGTGACAGCTACGACGCCGCGCCTGCTCCTCGTCGACGGACACTCCCTGGCATACCGGGCCTTCTTCGCCCTGCCTGTGGAAAACTTCTCCACCACCACGGGGCAGCCGACCAACGCCGTCTACGGCTTCACCTCGATGCTGATCAACGTGCTGCGCGACGAGCAGCCGACGCACATCGTGGTCGCGTTCGACGTCTCCCGCCGCTCCTTCCGCACTGAGAAATACTCCGAGTACAAGGCCGGCCGCAGCGAGACCCCGACCGACTTCAAGGGCCAGGTGAGCCTGGTCAAGGAGGTCCTCGCGGCGCTGCGGGTGCCGGTGGTGGAGAAGGAGGGCTACGAGGCCGACGACGTCATCGCCACGCTCGCCTGCCAGGCCCGCGACCAGGGCATGGACGTGTTGATCACCTCCGGTGACCGGGACGCGTTCCAGCTCGTCGGCGACCAGGTCACCGTGCTCTACCCGCGCAAGGGCGTCTCCGACCTGGCCCGGATGGACCCGGCCGCGGTCGAGGCGAAGTACGGCGTCACCCCCGACCGCTACCGCGACCTGGCCGCCCTGGTCGGCGAGACGAGCGACAACCTGCCCGGCGTTCCGGGTGTCGGCCCGAAGACCGCGGCCAAGTGGATTAACCTCTACGACGGGGTCGAGGGCGTGGTGGCCCGCGCCGACGAGATCAAGGGCAAGGCCGGCGACAGCCTGCGCGAGCGGCTGGCCGACGTGATCCGCAACTACGAGATCAACTGCCTGGTCACCGACCTGGAGCTGCCACTGCGTCCGGAGGACGCCCGCTGGCAGGGCTGGGACCGGGAGGCCGTGCACCAGGTCTTCGACACGCTCCAGTTCCGCATCCTGCGCGACCGGCTCTACCAATACCTGGAGGCCGTCGAGCCGGAGGCCGAGGCGGGCTTCGAGCTGGCCGGCGAGGTGCTGACCGAGCCGGGCGCGCTGGCCGGCTGGCTGGACACGCACGCCCCGACGGGTGCGCCGGTCGGCCTGGCCGCCACGCTCGACACCGGCCCCAACCGCCGGCACACCGCGACCGTCACCGGGATGGCGCTGGCCACCGCCGGCGGCGCGGCCGCCTGGTTCGACCCGGCCCGGCTGGAGGCCGACGACGAGGCCGCCCTGGCCGGCTGGCTGGCCGACGCCGGGCGTCCCAAGGTGCTGCACGACAGCAAGCCGGCGGTGCTGGCGTTCGCCGCGCACGGCTGGGACCTGCGGGGCATCGCCCGCGACACGCAGATCGCCGCCTACCTGGCCCGCCCCGACCAGCGCTCCTACGACCTCACCGACCTGGCCCTGCGTTACCTGCACCGGGAGCTGCGCGTCGACGCCCCGGAGACCGGCCAGCTCACCCTGGACGGGTTCGGCGACGAGGGTGCCGCCGAGCAGAACCTGATGCTCCAGGCCCGGGCCACTCTCGACCTGGCCGACGCGATCGACGCCGAGCTGTCCCGCGACGGCGAGCAGTCCGCCCGGCTGATGGCCGAGGTGGAGCTGCCGCTGATGCGGGTGCTCGCCGAGATGGAGCGCACCGGCATCGCCGCCGACACCGACTATCTCTCCGAGTTGGAGGCGCACTTCGCCGCCGAGGTGAAGGCCGCCGCGCAGGGCGCCTACGAGGTGGTCGGCCGGGAGTTCAACCTGGGCTCGCCCAAGCAGTTGCAGGAGATCCTCTTCACCGAGCTGGCGCTGCCCAAGACCAAGCGGATCAAGACCGGCTACACCACCGACGCCGACGCCCTGCAGTGGCTCTACGCGCAGACCGAGCACCCGCTGCTGCACCACCTGCTGCGCCACCGCGACGTGGCCAAGCTCAAGTCGACTGTCGACGGGCTGCTCAAGTCGGTCTCCGACGACGGCCGGATCCACACCACGTTCAACCAGACAGTGGCCGCGACCGGGCGGCTCTCGTCGACCGAGCCCAACCTGCAGAACATCCCGATCCGCACCGAGGAGGGGCGGCGGATCCGCCGCGCGTTCGTCGTCGGCGAGGGCTACGAGTGCCTGCTCACCGCCGACTACAGCCAGATCGAGATGCGGATCATGGCGCACCTGTCGACGGACGACGCGCTGATCGAGGCGTTCAACTCGGGGCACGACTTCCACGCCGCGACCGCCTCCTCGGTCTTCACCGTCGAGGTCGGCGACGTCACCCCCGACCAGCGCCGCAAGATCAAGGCGATGAACTACGGCCTGGCGTACGGGCTGAGCGCGTTCGGCCTGTCCCAGCAGCTCGGCATCAGCGCCGAGGAGGCGCGCGGGCTGATGGAGAACTACTTCGCCGGCTTCGGCGGGGTCCGCGACTACCTCCACGAGGTGGTGGCCCGGGCCCGCCAGGACGGCTACACCTCCACCATCCTGGGCCGCCGCCGCTACCTGCCCGACCTGGTCAGCGACAACCGGCAGCGCCGGGAGATGGCCGAGCGGATGGCGCTCAACGCCCCGATCCAGGGCTCGGCGGCCGACATCATCAAGGTCGCCATGCTGCGCGTCGACGCCGCGCTGCGCGACGCCGGCCTGCGCTCGCGGATGCTGTTGCAGGTGCACGACGAGCTGGTCTTCGAGGTCGCGCCGGGCGAGCGGGAGGCGCTGGAGACCCTGGTGCGCACCGAGATGGGCGCCGCCCACCCGCTGTCGGTGCCGATGGAGGTGTCGGTGGGCGAGGGCCGCGACTGGAACAGCGCCGACCACTGACCCGACCCGACACTCACATGCCGAGCAGCCCGGGCATCGCGTTGACCGCGCCGTGCACCACCAGCGGCGGCCACATCCGGCGATACCGGGACCACAGATAGCCGAGGAAGAGCCCCTGCACCCCCTGGTTGACAGCCACCGAGGCCAGGTCGGTGCCGGGGCGGCCGCTGCCCTGGATGGCGACGTGCCACGCCGCCCAGACCAGCGACGCCAGCACGATCGCCGGCCAGCGGCCCAGCAGCGACTCCCACCTCGTCTGCAACCAGCGCCGGTAGAAGACCTCCTCCAGCAGCGCGTTCACCACGAACACCACCAGCACGGTGACGACCAGCTCGACCGGCGTGACGGTGCGCCCCCAGCCGCTGGCGGGGACCGCCAGCGGGGTCGCCGTAGCTGAGCGCCAGCCACGCCGCCACCGGCAGCGCGGGCCCCCAGCGGTGGGCGGCGTCCGCCGGGGCCGGCCCGGGACGCCACCGCGGCGGCCACCGCCGGGCGACCAGGAACACCCCGACCGGTACGCCGAGCAGCAGCACGAGCTTCACCACGGTGTACGCCGGCTCGCCACCGAGCAGCGGCATGATCGCGGCGAACGCGACGCCGGCCAGCAGCAGCGGCGTCGCCTCCCGCCACGGCGCGACCGGGTCCGGCCACCGAGGGATGCTCCTATGGATGTCAAGCGGCGAGTTTAAGATCGTTTGAGGTGATGATCTGGTAGAGCTCGCGGGCGACGTAGCGTTTGAGGCATCGGA
>NZ_JBITEP010000003.1:0-131404 GCF_044455315.1 Micromonospora sp. NPDC051300
TCCCGGTTGACCCCCGTGGAATTCGAGACCATCATGCACCCACCGGCCAGTCAGGCCGCGTGACTACACCTGTCACCTGCCGGTGCAGCAGACCCCCCTGCGGACGTCACCGACCACTTCCACCACCTCGCCACCCAAGCCGGGCTACCACCCATCCGGCTCCACGACCTCCGCCACGGCGCTGCGACCATGGGCCTTGCCGCTGGCGTCCAGATGAAGGTCATCTCCAACCGGCTCCGTCACTCCAGCCCACACTTCACCGCCAAGTTTTACGGCGACGTTCTCCCCGACTTATCACACGCCGCCGCCGAAGCGGCGGCCGCCGTCGTCCCACGTCGCGGTGACACCGCAAGGCCGGCATAGTTGGCCAGGTTCACGGCCTACTGGGTGCTGGGTCAGCCGACGACATCGTCGCTGGCCCTACGCCATGTCAGTAATCTGTACGAGTTGAGTGTGAAGGAGATCGGTTCGTTCTGTAGACCCCAAGGCTCGCGCTGACTGGCCGTCGAACCAGGCGATCCCGTCCGACAGTGCGTTCGCCACGTGCTGAGGGCTACCCTTCGGCGGTCGATCGCCGGCTGGTGCCGGCAGAATGCACTCTTCGTGGTTCGACAGCGCGCCGCCTGTCTGTTTCAGCGAGGCCCGACCTCCTCGGGAAGAATAGTCAGCTTCTTGGGCTCGCCGTTGTCGACTCGACTCCACAGCGCTGTCGAGTCGATGAACATCAAGGCCACTGTGTAAGCGGGCAGGCTCTCCTCAAGCGCCTCGGCGGCGTCCCGTTCGATCAGCCACGTCAAATCCTCCGAGTCGCCCGGGCCCAGCACGGGAGCGAATAACGTGATCCGCGTACCCGAAGACTCGATCACGGCCAGGACTCGCCGGATTGGTGCCGGGCCGTAGTTATAGACGCAGAGTGACACTCTCTTGATGAGCCCGCCGTCCCCATACTCAAAATCAGGGATGCCCGAGATCACCGCTCGCGGACCGACCAACTCCTGCTCGCGGCGGGCTCGCCGACCTTCGCTGATCTCGTAGCGCAGCAACCCACCGGTGAAGATTGCCGCAAGCAGGCCAGCAACCAACGCCCCGACGCTGGCCCACGCCTGCAGCCAATCCGTGACCTTGGGCGCCTCGTCCGCAGGCCCGAAGGACTTCGCCCATACGATCACCACTGCCACGAACAGGCCCGAGGCGCCGAGGCCGAGGACAATGGCAGCGATGGCCAGAGGGCGGATCCAACGGTCGCGATCAGGTGCCATGCGAGCACGGTAACGGTCGCACTCAAGCTATGCGGCTCATGAAAGCTGCGCGCCGTGGCTGCATCGGGCCTCATACGCGCCGTCGCCTACCCGGGGCTAGCTCAGTCACCGCGCGACCGCCGCCAACGCCCTATTCAGCCACATGACCCGCTCTACCGCCACCCACGCTACCGCCAATGAAACAAGGCAGCCGGGACCGTCACTCGATAGGCGGCCACTGGCGCGGGCGCGCGACGGCTGCTTGGTGGAGCATTGACCGGACGGCACGTAACGATGGCTTGGTGTCCAGATGGCGATAGTCGACATATGTATGCCCAGTGGGCAGCGAGCCGTCGGCGGCGGAGTCATCGACCGCTCGTGTCCCGGCGTTGGTGATCTCAGCGACAGTGACTCCCCAGGTCCCTGCAGTCTGCGCACCTCGCTGCCTACGCTCCTCGTAGGCGAGTTGGGCGGTGGCTTTTAGCGACCGCGCGCCGGAGATCTTGCCCTTGTCCCCGGTGGACTCGCAGAACATCTGGACTGAAGGTACGCCGCCGTCCAAGTAGGTGGGATGACACTGCCGCCAGTAAAACTCATCGTTTTGATCAAGCTCGATCTCATCGGGCTCGAGCTCGATGTAGGGGTTCGAGTCGGTCACGCCGTCCGTCCAAGCAGTTCGGATACCACCCGCGCCGTGGTATACGTGTCGGGCTCGTTGATGGTGTTTTCGTTGCCGTCAATGTAGAGCACGAAGACTTCGTGATCATGACCCTTCAGGGTGACCTCGAGGCGTGGGCCTGGCCCGTGCCATTCGAACTGCACGCAGCCAGCGGGCGTGGGGTAGATGCGCGGTAGCGGCACGTGGAACTCGGTGAGCGCTGCCAGGAGGGAACGGGCGGCTTGAAGGGCCGGACCGTATATGGGGGCACCTTCGCCGTCGAGCCAGCCTGGCGTCAGAGCTTCCAGTTCAGCTAGCCGCGCAAACCCTGGGGGCAGGGACGACGGCAGCGACGATGGTGCAGGTGAAGTGGTGACGGCAGCGTGGATCATCGCGCCGATTTCAGTGATGAGGCGGTTCGAGTCGGCGTTGCCGGCTGCGATATAGTCGGCAATCGCGTTGTGCGAGTGCTGGTTAGCGAAAACCGCGTCGACGACCGCGTCTGGAAGATCGGGCGATGCGAGGAACTGGACGCGTGAGTTGACGCGGGCCTGCTCGACGAGCGCCTCATTCTCGAGCAGCACCGCCCCAAGGGTGTCGACGAAGCCTTCGACCTGGCTGCGGGAGAACTCGGCTCCGAACAGGTCATTGAGCCGGTCGATGATGGTCTGGAACGCGACGAGCACGGGGTCGGGGGTCTTGCCCGAGCCGGCGGCAACGACTCCCCGTAGGCCTGTGCCGTCACCGAGGCTGATATCCAGCCGCTCGCCCGGGGTGTGCTTGATCTTCTTGAGGATGACATCGGAGACGTCGATGTCGGCGGTGACGGTGGTCGGGCGGATGTAGCGCTCGAGCAACCGCAGGAAGATTGCGCGCTTCTCAAGTTGGGTGTCGGCGTAGTCGACTACCTGACTCATGAAGTCGTAGAGCCGGACGAACGTGGCAACGTCCTTGCGAAAATGGTCGAGCGCCTCAATTTCGCCGGTGTCGTCGCGGCGCAGCGCGTCGGTGTACCGCTTGGCGAACTCGTCGCGGGCCGGCTTGATAGCTGCGGCCAGGGCGTTGTTGCCCGCCCGCTCGACCCACGCGGTGACACACGCGTCCACCTGCGCCTCGGTGAAGACGGACGCCTGATCGAGCTTGGTCGAGATGTCGTGGACGAGGTTCGGGTCGGTCGTAGTTTCCAGCCGAGCGTCGGTGTAGTAGGGCTCGAACGACTTGCGGATCTCCTCGGGGTCGTTAACGAAGTCGAGGACGAACGTGACGTCCTTCCGCTCGCCCGACGGAGTCCGGTAGGTGCGGTTAAGGCGCGAGAGAGTCTGTACCGCAAGTACGCCGGAGAGGCGCTTGTCGACGTACATCGCGCTGAGCAGCGGCTGGTCAAAGCCGGTCTGGAACTTGTTCGCGACCAGCAGCACTTTGTACTCGGGTCCGGCGAACGCCGAGGCGATCTGTGAGCCGATTTTGGTCGGGTTCATCGAGGTCTCGGTAAACAATCCTGGGCCGGTCTCGGCGTCCTCGATTGACCCAGAGAAGGCAACGAGCGTGCCGATGTCGGTGTAACCACGCTTGGCGATATACGTGTCGATCTGCGTCTTGTACCGTACGGCAGCCTTACGTGAGTCAGTGACGACCATCGCCTTCGCGTGCCCGTCCAGCAGGTGCGCGACATTCTCGCGGAAGTGCTCAACGATGATCGCACACTTCTGGCTGATGTTCGTCGGGTGCAGCTTTACCCAACGCATTAGCCCCTTCGTGGCTGCAGCCTTGTCGACGAGCTCTTCCTCGATTGCCCGCTCGGCCGGGCTGTCGTTGCCGTCGTCTGGCTTTGGTATGCGGCTAGTGGCGACGTTGCGGGCGATCTGGAAGGCGGTGTTGTAGGTCTGGTAGCCGCGCAGCACGTCGAGGATGAACTCTTCCTCGATGGCCTGCTTCATCGTGTAGGTGTGGAACGGCTGTGGGACGCCGTCGGTGTCCGGGGTTCCGAACAGCTCGAGGGTTTTGGCCTTCGGGGTCGCGGTGAACGCGAAGAACGAGACGTTCGGCGTGGTCGCGCGGGCGGTCATTTGTGCCGCGAGCTCGTCCTCGATGGAGATTTCACCGCCGTCGTCGAGCTCGGCGCGCTCGGTGTCGGACAGGATCTCCCGGATCCTGCCCGCCATGGCGCCCGACTGAGACGAGTGGGCCTCGTCGGCGATCACGGCGAATTTCCTGCCGGCAAGCCCCTGGTTATCGGCGATAGCCTCCATCGCGAATGGAAACGTCTGCAGCGTTACGACGACGATGAGCTTGCCGCCCGTCAATGCTTGGGCCAAGGCCTTGGACTTCGACCCGGCCCTGCGTGCTTCGACCTCGTCGACGGTCGTGATGATGCCCTCGCCGCCCGCCGATCCGGTGTCTGCAGAGTCGATCTGGCGGACCGCGACCTGCAGTTGGTCGTCGAGGACGGTGCGGTCAGTGACGACGATGACGGTGTCGAACACCTTGTGGTCGTGCTCGTCGAACAGGCGGGCCAGTCGGTGAGCCGTCCATGCGATCGAGTTGGTCTTCCCGGAGCCGGCCGAGTGCTGGATCAGGTACTTCTGCCCGGGTCCGTGCTCGCGGGCATGCGCCACCATGGCGGTGACGGCCTCCCACTGGTGGTAGCGCGGGAACAGCAGGGTGGCCGACCTCGAGACCGCGCCGCTGATCGGGTCACGAGACTGGCGAGTCTCGACGTGGCAGAACTTGCCCAAGATCGTCAGCCAGTTGTCGCGGTCGAAGACCTTCTCCCACAAGTACGACGTGGCCGAGCCGTTCGGGTTAGGGGCATTGCCCTTGCCGCCGTGCCCATCGCCGGCGTTGAAGGGCAGGAAGTGCGTCTTGTCCCCGGCGAGGCGGGTCGTCATCCACACCTCCTCGTTCGATACTGCGAAGTGCACGAGCGCGCGGTTGCCGAACCCGAACAGCGGCTGCACGTGCCCACCGGGGTCCTTGGGCTGGCGGGCCTTCTTGTACTGGTCGATCGCCTCGGCGACCGACTGCGTGAAGTCCGTCTTGAGCTCCAGCGTCGCCACCGGCAGTCCATTGACGAACAGCACGAGGTCCAGCGACCGGTTGTCCTTCGTCGAGAAACGCACCTGTCGCATGACCCGCACACGGACCTTGGCGTAGTCCGCCAGGGTCGTCGGGTTGAGCGAGGTCGCCGGCTTGAATTGGCACATCCGAAACGGCGACGACACGTGCTTGAACCCGCGTCGCAATACGTTGAGCGTGCCGCCGCCCTGGTCGACCGGGTTGTCGAGCACCTTGCACAGCCGGTCGAGCAGCGTGCTCGTCGCGGTGGGCTCCTGAGAGGTTCCGGCCTTGACCGCCTTGGCGAACTCCTCCGGCTGCGTGTCCTGCAACCAGCCGAGCACGTCCTCCGAGACGATCGCCCGCTCCCGGTCGTACTCGGCGCCCGGCTCGTGGTCCGTCGGGGAGTAAAGCCATCCGTGCGCACTCAGGTACGCGCAGAGCTCGGATTCGAAGAGATTCTCGTTGTAGTCCGCCATCACGCCACCTCCAGCAGTGCCTGGCCGGACGTTCGTACGTCGATCTGTCCGGTGACTGCCGCCCTGATAAGCGCGGCGCGCCGCTCCTTCGCGAGCATGATGTGCTGCTCGGTCTTCGAAATAACCGCCCGCGCCTGCGATTCCTGTGCCCTGTAGTGGGTGACGAAGGAGCGCTGGTCGGCGGGCGAGGGAATGTACAGCGGCACCCGCGCAAAGGTTGTCCAGTTGCGAAAGTCCACGCTGCGCTGCCGCACGTTGGGTGCTTGTGTGGCTAGGTAGCCAGAGGTGCCGAGGAACCGCAGAAGCAAGGCAAGGTACTCGACATTGTCGTCACCGACGGGCTCGCAGACGTGATAGACGGGCGACCCCACCCCGTGGCTATCTGACACGCCGCAAGCACCCGCGAATCCGTCGAGAGCATGGAAGACAAGATCGCCAGGGCGAATCTCCTGGTACCCGGCCTCCGATTCCGAGATCGTATATCCGTCTTCCCGCCGTGTGGAGCGCAGCGTCACCACGCCGTCCCGATACGCAGTGATCACGCCAAGCCCGGCGCGTGCAGGTCGAACGAGGGGCCGCAAGACACGCCGTACCGAGGTAAGTCGCAGTTGGTCGATAGCGCCGAAGTGCAACGACAACTGGGCGCTCATGCGTTCACGCAGGGTGGTAATCAGTTGGGTCTGCTTGTCGATCAGTGTGTCAATCCGCGACGTCTGCTCGTCCAGGAAGTGCGCAATCGCTCGCTGCTCGTCCGTTGGCGGAACGGCCAGAGTAATCCCGAGCATGGCCGCCTGCGTGAGTTTGTCGCGCGTTGACCCGGTGATCACGAGCGAATAGTCCACGGCGTTTAACGCATGGGCCAGCCACGGACCGTGTACATCGGTGCGCGGCACCAAGACGTGAATATGGTTGTTAGGCCAGACGGGCTCGTCGATGTAAAACGCAACCGGGCGATCGGCGTCGAAGAACGGAGCACCGTCCTCTCCCAAGAGCACTGCGGGGACGTGCACCAGCGCCTCGTCGATCGTTCCCTGAATGGAGTTGGCCCCCCAGTAAGGCACGTCGCCCGGTCTCCCGGCCCGCTCTTCGGCGTTGACTGGTGCGCGTAGATCATCGCGGCAGACCGCTAGCCGCCGAAGGGATTTCATGGACCATCCCCTAGGGAGCGAGTCACTGGTTGGGGAGGTCACGCCTCGATCTCCCGCAGCAGGTCAAGGATCTCGGCGACGATCTTGTTCAGGTCGGCGTCGATCTCGTCGAGCGGGCGGGGCGGTACATAGGTGTAGAAGTGCCGCGTGAAGGGGATTTCGTAACCGACCTTGGTCTTGGTGTGGTCGACCCAGGCGTCGGACACGTGCGGCAGAACCTCGGCATGCATGTACGCGTTGATGACGTTGTGCGCGGTTCCGTCGGCCTCGGCGGTTTTTGGGGTGCCGTTCCAGCCGAAGGGGATGTTCTCGGTGTCGCGCAGCTTCGGGTCGGGCTCGGGGTTGCCCTTGGCGTCGCGGATCTCGTCGGCGGCCTCGTCACGTTCACCGATCGTCAGCCACAGCGTCCGGCGCTGGGGCGTCGTGAGCGTGACGCCGTTCGAGCCGAGGTGCTTGCCGAGGTCCTTCAGGAAGGCTTCGCGGTTGAGGTAGGGGTGCTCACCGAACGTGGCGAGCGCGTCGGCCAGGCGTTTGCGGTCAACACCCCTGAGCTTGGGCTCGTCGCGTACCAGCGCGACGCGCTCCGGGGTGCACGTGAAGCGCAGCCGCAGCGGTCGCTCGACGGTAATCGTCCAGTAGCCGAAGTCCTCGGTATCCAAAATCTTGGACGTTTCGCGCGTCTCGAAAGCGGCGTAGTCGTCGAGGATCGCCTTGCGGTCGACGTCGCTGATCTCGACGCGCTTGGAGCCCAGCGACTTGCGCATCTTAGCGAAGCGTTGCGAGCCGTCGATGAGCTGCACCTTGCCGGCGCGCTCGGGTGCCTTTGTGTTGTCGAGCACCCACACGTAGGTCGAGATGCCGGTGTTGAAGAACATGTCGGTCGGCAGGGCGACGATCGCCTCGACCAGGTTCTTTTCGAGCAACCAGCGGCGGATCTCAGACTGACCCGATCCCGCGCCGCCGTTGAACAGCGGCGAGCCGTTCATGACGATTCCGACGCGTCCGCCGCCCTGCGAGGCCGGGCGCATTTTCGATGCGAGGTGTAGGAGGAAGAGCATCTGCCCGTCGCCGACGCCCGGCAGTCCTGGGCCGAACCGGCCGGCGAAGCCGCGCTTGTGCTCAGCCTTGACGGCCTTCTCCGACGCCTTCCAGTCGACACCGTAGGGCGGGTTGGCCAGGCAGTAGTCGAATGTGAACCCAGGGAACTTGTCGTCGGCCAAGGTGTCGCCGAGCTTGATGTTGTCGGGGTTCTGGCCTTTGGCGAGCAGGTCGGACTTGCAGATCGCGTACGATTGGTCGTTGATCTCCTGCCCGTACAGCGTCAGGCGGGCATCGGGGTTCTGGCCGCGCAGGTGCTCGTCGGCCAAGGAGAGCATGCCGCCGGTCCCCGCCGTCGGGTCGTAGACCGTGCGCACCGCGCCCTTCTCGAGCAGAGCTTCGTCGTCTTCGGCGAACATGAGATCGACGACGAGGCGGACGGCATCACGCGGGGTAAAGTGGTCACCGGCGGTCGCGTTCGACGCCTCGGCGAAGCGGCGGATCAGGTCTTCGAACAGGTCGCCCATGTCGGAGTTCGAGATGGCGTCCGGGTGTAGGTCGACCTTCGTAAAGCGCTCGATCACTAGGTAGAGCCGGTCTTTCTCGGCGAGTTTGGCGACGACCTCGTCGAACTTGAACCGGTCAAAAACATCGATCGCCGATGAGAATGAGTGCACGTACTCGATGAGATTGGCCTGCAGGCCGTCGGGGTCCTGGAGGAGGCTTGTCAGCGTGAACTTCGAGGTGTTGTAGAAGCGCAGCCCGGTGGCCTGGCGAACCAGCGAGGCCTGGCGTATCTCGGAGTCCACCCCGGCGATCAGGCCCGCGATCTGCTCCCGGTGCGGCTCGAGGATCGCGTCGAGCCGGCGAAGGATCGTCATCGGCAGGATCACCGATCCGTACTCGTGCTGCTGGTAGGGACCACGCAGATGGTCCGCGATCGACCACACGAAGCTGCTGAGCCTGCTCACTGGTGTCCGCCAGACTTCATCACGCGCAAGAGAGTAACAGTCACTCGGTCATCGGCATCCCTCGCATATCGGACTTTTCCGATGCCGTGCGAAGAGTGTTGCGCCCGCTCGGGCGTCGATGCTTCATTGTCACGTGTGAGGCCGGCCTGTGGTCAGGAGGGTGTTGTTATCTACGTCCTTGAGGCGCCTTCCTAGGTCAAGCGGTATGGCGAAGGATGCCGCAGCGTCCGTCGCCTGTCCTAGGGGTGCAGAGCCCATGCTTCCTGTGGGTCGGCCGGAAGCGATCTAGAAGCGGCGTGGACGACGGCCGTGAGGTGCGGTTCGGGTGCTCGCCGGGTGCTCGCGCGGCATAGACAATCACGCCGTCGCGGGGCCGCATGCGGCGCCACACTGCGATGACCTTGGACGGCAGCCCACCTGTCTGGACGTATGTTACGGAGACTGTGCCTATGGGATGGCCTCAATTGAACTCTTAATCCGCGGGTTCGGGGTTCGAGTCCCTGGCGGCGCACGAGAACCACAGCTCCGATCGGCGGTCACGCCGGTCGGAGCTTTCTCGTTTCCCGGTGGCCGGGGCGGGACACCGCGCTAGCGGAGCGCGGCCTCGCCCAGCGGAGTCCGTCGATAGCGGATCTCGTGGCGGTGGCGTTGCCCGGTGACGAACCCGGCGTCGCGCAGCACCGACAGGTGCCCGGACACCGTGCCGGCGGCCAGGGCGTGACGGTGGGCCAGCGTCGTCGTGCTGGCCGGCTCGTCGAGGTCGAGCAGCAGCGCCGCCCGCGTTCGTCCGATCAGCCGGCCCAGTGCCGCGTGCCGGTCGGTGGACAGGGGTTGCCAGAGTGTTCCGAGCCCTCGGGCCGGATAGATCACCGTCGGCTGCCACGGCCGGTCCACGATGACGACGACCTGGTCCCACTTGAAGGCGCTCGGCACCAGGGCGAGTCCCTCGCCGCGCATGTCGCGGTGTTCGTCGTCGCCGTACTCGCGGGTCAGCACGCCGTTGTTCCAGCGCAGAAGCGGGTGCAGCTCGGCGAACAGGCGGTCGAGGCCACCTTCGGCGAGACGCCGGGTCTGGAATCCCACGTCGGCGTCGAGCAGGCCGCGCACCTGCGGCCAGACCGGTTCGACCAGGACCTCCCACGCCTGCCGCACGGTGGCGACGAGCGTCCGGAGCACTCGGGCCGGGTCGCCCAGCAGGAGCCGTCCGGTCGCCGACTCGGCCGCACCAGGGGTGTCCGCCAGCGCTCGTCGAACCTCCGCGCGTACCCGGGCGTGGTCGCTGGCCGCCACGGCCGCGAGCTCGTCCTCGAACCGGGCGTGCGGGCCGGTCGGAGGCGGGGAGAGAAAGTCGGGGGTGTAGCCGCGACGCGGTTGCAGCGCGGCGATCGGCCGCAGGTCGAGTTCTCGGGTGTCGAGGGCGTCGAACCAGCGGCGGTGGGGGCCGACGCCCTCGCGCGGGGAGAGCAGGCGGACCGCGGACAGCGTCTCGAGCACCGGGGACACGGCGAACCGGCAGCGCCGCAGGTCGGCGGCGCTGAACCGTAACGTGACCGCCATCCGCGACCACCTCCTCGCCGAGCGGAGATTCGGCCCTCGCCGAATCACTGGCGGGCACGGTACCAGCGCTCGCAGAGTGTCTCCCGACCCGAGCGACGATCATGAGGAGGACGGGATGAACCCGAGCGCCGACTGGGAACAGCGCAGCGCGGACCTGTGGGCGGCCTTCAACGCGGCGCCCGACGACTGGGACGCGGCGGAGTTCCGCGAACGGGTCGGCGCGCTCGCCGACGAACTGGGCCCCGATCACCCGGTGGCGGCCTTCGAGCGGGCCTGCGCCTGGGACTCGACGGGCCATTCCGACCGGGCGATCCCGCTCTACCGGATCGCGCTGGAGCGGGGGGTCGACGGCATCCGCCGACGGCGCTCGGTGATCCAGATGTCCAGCTCGCTGCGGAACATGGGGCAGCCCGAGGAGAGCGTCCGACTGCTGATCGAGGAGCGCGAGCGCGGGTCCGACGAACTCGACGACGCGGTCAGCGCGACGCTCGCGCTGGCGTTGACGAGCGTCGGCCGGGAGCGGGAGGCGGTCTCGATCGCCGTCGGGGCGCTCGCCCGCCACCTACCCCGCTACCAACGATCGATGGCCAACTACGCCCGCCTCCTGACCGACCCCGAGTGACCCCCCGCCCCCTCGGCGCCGATCTTGCAGTTTCCGCCCGGACGAAACGGGGCAGAAGTCGCGGTTCGCGGGCCGAAAGTGCAAGATCGGCGAGGGTCAGGGGGTCGGGGCGTACTCGACGAGGCAGAACTCGTGGTTCTCCGGGTCGGTCATGACCACGACGGTGCCCCCGGGGTGGTCGTGCCGCTCGCCGGTGAAACCGCCGCCCAGGCGGACGACGGTGGACATCGCCTCGGCGAGGTCGTCGACAGTGACGTCGAGGTGGATCCGCACCTTGCCGGACCGGGGCTCGGCGACCGGCTGGAACACCAGCCGGGGCTGGGTGTCGCCGCGCTCGCCCAGGTAGACCCAGCCCTCCTCGGACGGGCCGGGCTCGCGGCCGAGCAGGGCGCTCCAGAACCGGGCGACCCGTTGCGGGTCGACGCAGTCGACGGTGACACCGGACCAGACGTTCGCCATCCGTCGATCCTGGCAGACGGCCGCCGGGTCTAGAGGACGTCGAACTCGTTGCCCTCCGGGTCGGCCATCGTCACGTGGTCCGGCGTGCCGTCCATCTCGTCCACCCGTAACACCGAACCGCCGGCCGCCACCAGCCTGTCGACGGTGGCCTGGACCCGGGGCCAGCGCGCCTCGACCGGCTCGTGCCGGCCGCCGCCGACGTGGATGTCGACGTGCATCCGGTTCTTGACCGTCTTCGGCTCCGGCACCTTCAGGAACGAGATGCCGGGCCGGACCCCGTCCGGGTCCTCGATGTGCGCGCCGTCGTCCCACTCGTCCTCGGGAACCCGGAAGTGGGTCAGCCACGCCTCCCAGGTGGCGAACCCCTCCGGCGGGGCGCCCGGGACGTAGCCCAGCGCGAGGCACCAGAACGCGGCCAGTTCGCGGGGGCGGGCACAGTCGACTGTCAACGACCAACGTTCGGACATCGCCCGACCATAGACCGCCGAACCGTCAGCCCTGCCGGGTGGGCCGGATGGTCAGGTCGCCGATCTCGACGTCCTCGGGCTGGTCGATGGCGAACGCGATCGCCCGGGCGACCGCCGTCGGGTCGACGCCGAGGTCGGCCATGTGCCGCTGGGCCTGTTCGGTGGCGACCGGGTCGGTCACGGCGTTGTCGATCAACTCGGTGCGCACGTAGCCGGGGGAGATCGACGTGGTGCGCAGGACGCCGTCGGTGTTCTCCTGCCGCAGCCCTTCGATCAGGGTGCGGACCGCGTTCTTCGTACCGGCGTACACCGCCTGGGTCGGGGTGATCTTGAGCCCCGAGGTGGACACGACGGTGACCAGGTGACCGCTGCCCTGGCGGCGGAACGTCGGCAGCGCGGCGGCGATCCCGTGCAGGACGCCCCTGACGTTTACCTCGATCATCTCCGACCAGCCCGCCACGTCGAGGTCGGCCATGGGCCCGAGCCGGGCGATTCCGGCGTTGCCCACCAGGACGTCCAGCCGGCCGTACCGGTCGACGGCGGTGTCGACGAGCGCGGTCAGGTCGTCCGGGTCGGTGACGTCCACCCGGACCGCCGCGGCGGTGCCGCCGGCGGCGGTGATCTCGTCGACCACCCGTTCCAGCCGCTCGGTGCGGCGGGCGCCCAGCACGACCGTGGCGCCGAGCGCGGCGAGGTGTCGGGCGGTCGCCTCGCCGATGCCGCTGCTGGCGCCGGTGACGGCGACGACCTTTCCGTGGACGGTCATGGTGATCTCCCTTAGAGTGGACACATGTCCGGTTACCCCGACGAGCATAGCGGACACGTGTCCGCTTCGACCAGCGGTCCCCGACGGGCCGACGCGCGGCTGAACCGGGAGCGGATCCTGGAGGCGGCCCGCGCCCTGGTCGGCGAGCCGGGCGAACTGAAGCTCAACGCGGTCGCCAAGGCGTGCGGCATCGGGCAGGGCACGCTCTACCGGCACTTCCCGACCCGCGAGGACCTGCTGGCCGAGGTCTACCGCCAGGAGGTCGACGAACTGGTCGCCGCGGCCCCGCGACTGCTGGCGCGGCACCAGCCGGTGGACGCGCTCGCCGCCTGGTTCGACCGGGTGGCCGCGTACGCCCGGGTGAAGCGCGACGTGTTCGCCGCGGTGGAGGCGGCCACCTGGCGCGACCTGGCCGCACACAGCCTCGGCCCGATCGGTGAGGCGGTCGAGCTGCTGCTGGCCGCCGGCCGCGAGGCCGGCGCGATCCGTGCCGACGCGGAGGTGCGCGACGTCATCGTGCTGATCAGCTGGATGTCGCGCCTGGACGACGCCGAGCTGGACGCCCGCGGGCCACGGTTGCTCGCCATCCTGATCGACGGGCTTCGCGCACCCCGATCCTGAGGGTCCGGCCCCCGCCGGGAAAGGCCCGCTCGACCGACCCTGCCCACGCCTGCGATCATCGTGCGATGCGGGGAGCGGCATGAGCATCACCTCGGTGATCAACTACAAGGGTGGGGTCGGCAAGACCACCATCACCGCGAACCTCGGCGCCGAGCTCGCCACCCGTGGCCGCCGGGTCCTGCTGATCGACCTCGACCCGCAGGCCAGCCTCACCTTCTCGTTCTATCCGGCCGACGAGTGGGAGCGGGACCTGGCCTACGAGAAGACCATCCTGCAGTGGTACGGGTCGGTGCTGGCCGAGGAGCCGACCGGCCCGCTGCACCCGTACGTGGTCACGCCGGGGCCGGCGAACGCGCTGCTGCCCGAGGGCGGCCGGCTCGACCTCGTCGCCTCCCACCTGGGGCTTGTCGACGTGGACCTGGACATCGCCGCGGCGCTCGGCGGGTCGCGCTTCCAGCACGGCAGCCCGCACTTCCTGCCGCTGCACCGGGCGCTCGCCGACGCGCTCGCCGCCGACGAGTTCGCCGGGTACGACGACGTCCTCATCGACTGCGCGCCCAACTTCACCATGGTCACCCGGACCGGGATCGTGGCCAGCGAGCACATCCTCACCCCGGCCCGACCGGACTACCTCTCCACGCTGGGCATCGACTACCTGCGCAGCAAGGTCTCCGAGCTGGTCCGCGACTTCAACCGGGTGGCCGCCCCGGGCCCGACCATCGACCCGCAGTACCTGGGCGTGGTGTTCACTATGATCCAGTACGCCGCGGGCGGGCCGATCAACGCGTCCCGCAACTACATGAAGCACACCGACAGCCTGGAGGTCCCGGTGTTCCGCCAGACCGTCCGGGAGAACAAGACCCTGTTCGGCACGGCCGGCGAACGGCGGCTGCCCGCCGTGCTGGTGCCGAACGCCAACGAGACGGTGCAGCACGAGCTGCGGCAGTTGGCCAGCGAGTTCCTGGCCCGTACCCGCCTGTAGTGAGGAGACTTCCGGTGTCCGACCCCGCCGACCTGGCCCACGCCGTCCTGCTGCGGGTGGCGGAGTTCGTCCGCGCGCTGCCCGCCGACCAGCTCGGCGCGCTCGCCGACGGCACCGCGAAGCTGGCCGTGGTCGACAAGGCCCGGACCGCCGCCCGCCGGGCTGCCCCGGCCTCGGCCGGCGTCGACACCGACCGGGTCCGCGCGGACCTCGCCGCGATCGGGGACCGGGCGGCCGGCGCGCGCTACCTCGCCGACCTGAAGCTCACCGTGGCGAAGCTGCGGGCGCTGGCCGGCGAGCTGGGCATCACGGTGCCCGGCAAGGCCCGCAAGGCCGACATCGAGCACGACATCGTGCAGTGGACGGTGGGCCGGCGGCTGGACTCGGCCGCCGTCAGTCGTCCGCCGGCGTCGCGGAGCTGACCGCGGTGTCCGGCCCCGGGGAGCCGCCGCCGGTCCCGGGCAGGAGCGCCCGCACCTCGGCGAGCACGTCGGCCCAGAACGCCTGCGGCGCGGCGCTGCGTAGCTGGCCGGCGAGGTGTTCGGCCAGCCGGTGCGCCTCCCGCCGGGTGAACGCCGCGCCCCCGTCGCCGCCCACCGGCGGCCGGGGCCGCGTCGGCGCGTCCAGCGGCACCGGGTCGCCGGTGCAGACGATGTCGAGGTGCCCGGTGGTGCGGGTCAACGCCACGTAGAGCAGCCGGTGACCGCGCTCGTCGCTGGCCACGATCTCCTCCGGCTCGACCACCACCACCGCGTCGAACTCCAGGCCCTTGGCCTCCTGCGGGCTGATCAGGTTGACCGAACCGCCCAACTCGCCCCGGTCGGCGCTGCTCCAGGCCATCCCGTTCGCCGCCAGCGCCGCCTCGACCGGGCGCCGCTGCCGGGGCGGGCAGACCACGCCGACGAACCGGCCGGCCTCGGCGTGCTCCCGCGCCACCGCGACCGCCCGGGCGGCCAGCTCGGCCAGGCCGACCCGGTGCACGCCGGTGTCCGCCGGCCCGTCCCGGACCACCTCCACAGGCATCACCCCGGGCGCGGCCACCGGCAGCAGCGCCGCCGCCGTCGCGTAGGCCTGCCGGGGTACGCGGTAGCCGTACCGCAGCGGGGTGATCCGCGCCGGGTGCACGGCCGGCAGGTGGGCGAGCACCTCGTCCCACGAGTCGCGGGCCCACCGGCCGGTCGACTGGGCGAGGTCACCGACCACGGTCAGGGAGCCGGTGGCGCTGCGCCGGGCCACCGCGCGCAACTGCATCGGGGAGAGGTCCTGCGCCTCGTCGACGACCACGTGCGCGTAGCGCCGGCCGGGCCCGTCGATCAGGTGCGCCAGCTCGTCCAGCAGCGGCAGGTCCGCCGCCGACCAGGTCTCCCGGGACAGCCGGTCCGCGCCGCGCCGGTGCAGCGCCGTCACCTCCGCCGGGGTGAACGCGTCCCCGGCGGCGGCGCGCAGCCGCGCGGTCGAGCCGAGCAGGTCGCGCAGCAGGCCGGTCGGGGTCTGCTGCGGCCAGAGCCGTTCGGCGAGGTTGCCGACCGCCTCGGCCCGGCCCGGTTCGACGCCGGTGCGGGCCACCACCAGGGCGGCGATCCGGTCGCGCAGCAGCCGGCGGCGGTCCGCGTACGGCAGGGTGGCGGCCCGCGCCTCGGCGAGCGCCGCGGCGACCTCGGCGCCGGGCAGCGTGACGAACCGGCCGCCGACCAGCAGCCGTTCGGCCGGGTCGGGCACGCCGATCCGGGCGTCCAGCGCGCGGGCCAGCAGGCCGGGCATCCGGGCCTCGCCCTTGAGTCGGGCCACCCCGTCCGGCTCGACACGACCGCGCGGCACGTCCGGGGCGAGCCGGTCGACGTCGCGCAGCTCCACCCCGTCGTCGCCGAGCGCGGGCAGGATCTGGCCGATGTAGCGCAGGAAGGTCGGGTGCGGCCCGACCACCAGCACGTCCCCGGCCGAGAGGTCGGCGCGGTGCTGGAACAGCAGCCAGGACACCCGGTGCAGCGCCACGGCGGTCTTGCCGGTGCCGGGACCGCCCTCGATCACCAGCACCTGGTCGCGGGGGGAGCGGATGAGCGCGAACTGGGCGGCCTGGATGGTGGCCACGATGTCCCGCATGGTGCCGGTACGACCGCGGCTCAGCTCGCTCAGCAGGTGCGCGTCCACCGCCTCGGCGATGTCGGCGAGGATGGTGTCGGTGAGGTCGTCGATGGTGTTGCCGGTGCAGGTGAAGGCGCGCTTGCGGTGCACGCCGGCGGGGTTCTCGGCGGTGGCCTCGAACCAGCCGGCGGCGGCCGGGGCGTGCCAGTTGACCACCAGCACCTCGCCGTCGGCGTCGCGGATCAGGTGTCGTCCGATGTAGCGGGTCCCGCCCGTCTCGTCGTCGATCCGGCCGAACGCCACCGCCTCGTCGGCCGCGCCGAGCGCCCGCCCGGCGGCGTCGGCGTACCGGCGCAGGTGGGCGGCGGCCGCGGTGTGGGCGGCGGCGGACGGCAGTCGGGCGAGGCTGGCGCGGCGTCTGTCGCGGTGCTCGGCCGCCGCGTCGAAGTATGCCTGCTCGGCGGCGATGTCGGCTGCCCTGGACGCCACGCGGCCCTCCCTACCCACCGGCCCGGTCCGGCCGGCGGGACCCGGTCGGGACACCGTACCGGCTCGGCCCCCGCGTCGGCAGCCCGCCCGCCGCGCCTGGCATTGACAGGCTTCACTGGCGCGCCTAGGGTCGGCCCGAATCGATTCGACGCCGTGCTGTGGCGTTCCAGCGACGGCGTCGGACGGTTCGAGTCCGGGCATCCGAGTCGACCATGCCGCGCGCCGTCGTGCCCGTTCCTCCGTCGCCGGCCGGCGGCATGGTGCAGCGCCCCCGTACCCCGAATCGGTGTGACACCGAATGGCGAAGGAGCCGCATCATGGCACGACGCAGAACTCTCTTCGGGCCCCTCGCGGCCGCGGCGATCCTGGTCGCGGCGGCGGTCGGGGCCACCGTGGCCGGCGGCGCGGGTGGCGCCGCGCCGGCCGCCGCCGCGGTGACCGCCGGGTGCGGCAGGGCGCCCACGTTGACCAGCGGCGCGCGGACCATCCAGAGCGGCGGCCAGAACCGCAGCTTCATCCTGCGGATCCCGGACAACTACGACCGGAACCACGGGTACCGGCTGATCTTCGGATTCCACTGGAACGGCGGCACCGCCAACGACGTCGACTCCGGCGGCGCGGACCGCGAGGCCTGGTCCTACTACGGCCTGCGGCAGCAGGCCGACAACAGCGCCATCTTCGTCGCGCCCCAGGGCAACGGCAACGGCTGGGCCAACCCGGGCGGTCAGGACGTCACCTTCGTCGACGACATGATCCGGCTGATCGAGGCGGACCTGTGCGTGGACACGGCGCAGCGCTTCGCCCTCGGCTTCAGCTACGGCGGCGGCATGAGCTACGCCCTGGCCTGCGCCCGCGCGACAGTCTTCCGGGCCGTCGCGGTCTATTCCGGCGGCCAGCTCAGCGGCTGCAACGGCGGTACGCAGCCCATCGCCTACCTGGGCATCCACGGCGTCGGCGACCCGGTGCTGAACATCTCCGCGGGACGGTCGCTGCGGGACACCTTCGTGCGTAACAACGGGTGCACCCCGCAGAGCCCGCCCGAGCCGAGGGCGGGCAGCCTCACGCACGTCACCACCGCGTACGCCGGCTGCCGGGCCGGCTATCCGGTCGTCTGGGCCGCGTTCGACGGCGGTCACACCCCCGGACCGGTGGACGGCGGCGGGGACAGCGGCGTGCGGACCTGGACGAAAACCGAGGTGTGGCGGTTCTTCACGCAGTTCGACGGCGCCGGCCCGACGCCTACCCCGACGGCCGGCCCGACCACCCCGCCGCCGGGCGGCACCTCGGCCCTGCGCAACGTCGCCTCCGGCCGCTGCCTGGACGTCAACGGCGGCGCGCAGACCAACGGCACCGCGACGATCATCTGGGACTGCCACGGTCAGAGCAATCAGTCCTGGACCGCGACGGCGGCCCAGGAGCTGCGGGTCTTCGGCGGCAAGTGCCTCGACGTCAGCGGCGCGGCGACCGCGAACGGCAGCTCGGTGATCATCTGGGACTGCAACGGCCAGGCCAACCAACGGTGGCGGCTCAACGCCGACGGCACCGTCGCCGGTGTCGGCTCGGGCCGGTGCCTGGACGTGGTCGGCGGCGGCACGGGCAACGGCACGCGGATCCAGATCCAGGACTGCACCGGGTCGGCGAGCCAACGGTGGACTCGTTGACGGTCATGTTGTGTGAACGTTAACATGTGATGTCTTGAGATAGACAAACTTCAATTCAGTACGCGCGGGAGGCGGATCGCATGGTCAGCACAGTGAGTCGTCCACGACGGTCGTGGCGGGCGGTGATGTCCGCGGCGGCAGCATCGATCCTGGCGGCGGCGGCCGTACTGACCGCGTCCGCCTCCCCGGCGCAGGCCGCCACCGCCATCACCGTCAACGGCTCGTCCGGCGGGCGCACGCTCGACGGCGTCGGGGCGGTCAGCGGCGGCGGTGGAAACAGCAGACTGCTGATCGACTACCCGGAGCCGCAGCGCAGCGACCTCCTCGACTACCTGTTCAAGCCGGGCTACGGCGCGGCGATGCAACTGCTCAAGGCGGAGATCGGCGGCGACACCAACTCCACCTCCGGCGCGGAGCCCAGCCACGAGCACACCCGCGGCAGCGTGAACTGCAACCGGGGCTACGAGTGGTGGCTGATGGAGCAGGCCCGGCTGCGCAACCCCAACATCGCGCTGGTCGGCCTGGCCTGGGGCGCGCCCGGCTGGATCGGCAACGGCAACTTCTGGTCCACCGACTCGATCAACTATCTGGTGGGCTGGCTGGACTGCGCCGCCACGCACGGGCTGACCATCAACTACCTTGGCGGGTGGAACGAGAAGGGCTACAACACCACCTGGTACAAGAACCTGCGGTCCACCCTGAACTCCCGTGGCTACGGCAACGTCAAGATCGTCGCCTCGGACGACTTCGGGTGGGGCGCCGCCGACGACTCGCTGCGCGACCCGGCGTTCGCCAGCGCCGTGCAGGTCTTCGGCAGCCACTACGTGTGCGGCTACCGCAGCGCCCAGACGAGCTGCCCCAGCTCCGCCAACGCGGTCTCCACCGGCAAGCAGCTCTGGGCCAGCGAGAACGGCTCCGACGACTACAACGCCGGCGCGCCGGCGCTCGCCCGGGGCATCAACCGCGGCTACCTCGACGGCAAGATGACCGGCTACATCAACTGGCCGGCCATCGCCGCCATCACCCCGAACATCCCCTGGGCGACCACAGGCGTCGCGGTGGCCCAGCAGCCGTGGTCCGGCGCGTACTCGATCGGCAAGAGCACCTGGGTGATGGCGCACACCACCCAGTTCACCGCACCGGGCTGGCGCTACCTCGACGCGTCCAGCGGCTATATCGGCGGCAACCGCAACAACGGCAGCTACGTGTCGCTCAAGTCCACGAACAACACGGACTGGAGCACGGTCATCGAGACGCAGGACGCCGGCTCGGCCCAGCAACTCGACTTCAGCGTCACCGGTGGGCTGTCCACCGGAACCGTGCGGGTCTGGGCGACGAACCTGCGGTCCAACAACACCGCCGACCACTTCGTCCGGAGCGCCGACATCACGCCTAACGGCGGCCGGTTCTCGCTCACCGTCCAGCCCGGCTACGTCTACAGCATCACCACCACCAGCGGGCAGGGCAAGGGGACGGCGGTCAGCCCCGCGCAGGGCAACCTGAAGCTGCCGTACGCCGACAGCTTCGACAGCTACGCCACCGGCCGCGAGGCCAGGTACCTGATGGACCAGCAGGGCTCGTTCGAGATCGCCGGGTGCGGCGGCGGCCGGACCGGGCAGTGCGTCCGGCAGATGTCCGACCAGGCCCCGATCTACTGGACCTCCGGCCAGGCCGAGCCGTACACCCTGCTCGGCGACCTGACCTGGCGCAACTACACCGTCTCCTCGGACGTCCTGCTGGAGAAGTCCGGCTACGTCCAGCTCATCGGGCGTGGCAACACCTACAACCACCAGGGGCCGCAGAACCTCAACGGCTACTACTTCCGGGTCACCGACGGCGGCGCCTGGTCGATCCGGAGCAACAACACCAGCGGCAACTGGCGCACGCTGGCCAGCGGCAACATCGCGGCGCTGGGCACCGGACGCTGGCACAACCTGTCGCTGAAGCTCAACGGCAGCACGCTCACCGCGGCGATCGACGGCACCACTGTCGGCACGGTGTCCGACTCCACCTGGGTCGCCGGGCAGATCGGCTACGGCACCGGGCAGGGCGTCACCGCCCAGTTCGACAACCTCTCGATCACGCCGGGCGACGGCTCCAGCAGCCCGACCGGTGAGCTGCGCAGCGCGAGCGCCAACCGCTGCCTGGACGTCAACGGCGCCAGCCAGGCCGACGGCGCGGTCGTGCAGATCTGGGACTGCAACGGCGGGGCCAACCAGCAGTGGACGACCGGCACGAACAACCAGCTCACCGTCTACGGCAACAAGTGCCTCGACGTGCCGGGCACCGCGTCCGGCAGCCGCGCCCGGATCATGACCTGCACCGGCGGCGCCAACCAGCAGTGGCGGCTCAACGCCGACGGCACCATCGTCGGCGTCGGCTCGGGCCTCTGCCTGGACGTCAACGGCCAGGGCACCACGAACGGCACCGCAGTCCAGATCTGGACCTGCAACGGCGGCAGCAACCAACAGTGGGTACGCGGCTGATCCGCCACCGGCGTCGCGTCGCCGACCCGGCCGTCGGAGGTTCCGGCGGCCGGGTTGGCGCACCCTTCCTAGAATGACGGTCATGGATGCCGCAGTCGTGACCAACGCGGTCGTGGCCGCGATCTCGGTGATCACCGTCGTCGTCTCGGCGTTCTTCGCGCTCCGGCAGCTCCGGCTGTCGCAGCACGCGAACCACACCCTGGTCGCGATCGAGCTGCTCACCCGCGACCGGATGAGTGACGCGTTCCTGGACAGCCAGCAGTTCGTGCTCACCGAGCTGAGGACCGCCTGCCCGCCGGGTGTGCCGGTCAGTCGACTGCCGGCCGACGCCCGCAAGCACGTAAACCGGATCGCGCTCTACTACAACGGGCTGGGCCAGATGCTTGCCTTCAAGGTGGTCGAACCGGCGCTGCTGCTCGGCACCGGCGGGTACCGCGCCCGAGAGGCGTGGGCCACGCTGGAGCCGTACATCCTCGCCGAGCGGGCGGCGCGGGGCGAGTCGTACCTGTCCAACTTCGAGCATCTGGCGGTGCTGGCGACCGAGACGCCGTGGCCGACGGCGGTGCGCCGGCTGGGCCTGCGCCGGTTCGGCCGCTATCCGGCGGAGGTGGGTCCGGTGGCCGGCGCGCCGAAAGTCGATCATGAGGTTGGCGGCGCGATCGGAGATCGACACCGCCGCTAACTTCATGATCGACGGGGCGGGGCGTCAACCTGGGGTTGACGGTGGAGGTGCGTCAACCTAGGGTTGACGCATGACTGAGATCGAGCCGCTCAAGATGAGCCAACCGGTACGCCTCGACGACCTGATCGCGGGCATCAAGAAGGGGCGCACGGACGCGCTCGACCAACTCTCCGACGCGGTCCTCGTCGCCGACCACCTCGGTGACGTGGCCGACCACCTGATCGGCCACTTCGTCGACCAGGCACGCCGCTCCGGCGCCTCGTGGACGGAGATCGGCCGCAGCATGGGGGTGAGCAAGCAGGCCGCCCAGAAGCGCTCCGCCGCCAAGGCGGAGACCGCCGCCGCCCTCGATCCGAACGCCGGCTTCGGCCGGTTCACACCGCGCGCCCGCAACGTGGTGCTGGCCTCGCAGGAGGAGGCGCGGGCGGCCGGCAACACCGAGATCACCCCCGGGCACGTCGCGCTGGGACTGCTCGCCGAGCCGGAAGGGCTGGCCGCCGCGCTGGTCGTGGCTCGGGGCGTACCCCTGGAGATGTTCCGGGAGGCCCTCACCGCGACCCTGCCGGCGAAGGCCGAGCAGGTCCCGGACCTGATCCCCTACGACGCGCGGGCCAAGAAGGTCCTGGAGCTGACGTTCCGGGAGGCGCTGCGGATGGGCCACAACTACATCGGTACGGAGCACATCCTGCTCGCCCTGCTGGAGGAGGAGGGCGGCGACGGCGTGCTCGGCGGGCTCGGCCTGACCAAGGAGGCGCTGGAGGCCGCGGTGGAGGGCGCGCTCGCCGAGCTCAATCGCAAGCGGGCCTGACAGGCGTCGGGCACGCGTCACGGGGGCGCGTGCCCGACGCCTGCGGTGGTCAGTCGGCGGCGGGGAAGCCGTAGCGGGCGGCGTGCTCCGGGTCGGCGGGGTCGACCTGCCGGATGCCGGCGTCCGCGAGGCGCTTGTTCACCTCGTCGAGGCGGTCCCGGACCAGCCGGGCCTCCTCCTCGGTCACCCGGCCGCGGTGCGGCCGGCCGGCGTGCTCGATCGTGCCGTAGTCGATCTTCTCGGCGGTCCGGCGGGCCTTCGGCGGCTTGACCCGCTCGGCGGTACGCAACAACTGCGCCATCGGCACGTCGGTCGCCATCGCGTCGAACTCGCTGGCGGTCAGCACCACCCGGCGCGGCTCGCCGCCGCCGTGCCGGTCGTGGATCTCCACCACCGCCACGTCCAGCGCCGCGTCGTCGATGCTCTCCACGTCGACCGGGGTGGCGTCCAGTTGCACGGGCCCGGCGACCAGGTCCGGGTGCTCCAGCACGACGACCTTGACCACCTCGTCGTCGGCGCTCAGCACCTGGCCGGTGAAGTCGGAGACGTGGATCGTCTTCTTGCCCATGCGCGGAGCTTCTCCTGTCGTAGGCCGGAAATCGGACCACAAGACGCTACCGCACAGGCGTACGAAGCGCGGTGTCCCCGCCGGCCGGTGTGTCGCCGCCCGCCCTATCCGGTCGTCAGGCCGCGCCAGGCGGAGGTGCCGGCGGGTTGGGCGTCCAGCTCGGCCCAGGACACCCGCCGGTGGCGGGCCTCGCGGTACTCCGGCTGGGCAGGGAAGCGCCCGGCGGAGTCGGCGGCCCGCCAGCTCCGCGCCGGGTCCTGCTGGAATCGGTCATTCGGGTTCTGAGGCATGACCACTACCGTCCCAGAGAAACTTGTCCATGTATGGAAATGAATATGACGCAGGATCGATGCGTTCGGTTCCCCCGACGCGTCAGATTCCGACGGCCGGCAGGCGGACCACGAATCGGCATCCGTCGCTGACGTTCTGGACCTCTACCCGCCCGCCGTGTGCCTCAACCAACCCACGCACGATCGCCAGTCCGAGTCCGCCGGAGCCGCCCGGCTCGGCCGCCGCCGGCGTCCGGGCCGGCTCGCCCCGGAACGCCACGTCGAAGACCCGGGGCAGGTCGCCCTCCGGGATGCCGCCGCAGGTGTCCGCGACGGCCAGCCAGGCGGTGTCGGCGTCCCGGCCGGCGTCCACCCACACCGTGCCGTCGGCCGGCGTGTAGCGGATCGCGTTCAGCAGCAGGTTGCCCACCACCCGCGCCAGCTCCCGCTCGCTCGCCGTCACCGTCGGCCAGCCGGCCTCGGCCGCGACCAGCCGGATCCGGCGGGCGGCGGCCAGCGGCGCGGCCCCGGCCAGCGCGTCGGAGACCACGTCGCCGAGCGCCACCGTGGACAGCGACAGCCGCAGCGCGCCGGCGTTGATCCGGGACAGCTCGAACAGGTCGTCGACCAGCCGGGTCATCCGGTCGGTCTCCACCCGGATCCGGCGGTGGTACTCGGCCACCGTCGCCGGGTCGTCGACCACCCCGTCCTCCAGCGCCTCGGCCATCGCCCGCAGCCCGGCCAGCGGCGTCCGCAGGTCGTGCGAGACCCAGGCGACCAGATCGCGGCGGCCCTTCTCGATCCGCCGTTCCCGGGCGCGCGCCTGGTCCGCCCAGACCGCGGCGGCGGCGAGCCGGCGAGCGAACAGCCAGCCCACCGCCAGGCTCACCACGGCGGCGGCGGCGACCGTGATCAGCACCACCTGGAGGTCGTGCGGGGACAGGAACATCGCCTGGGCGACCCCGACCACGCCGGCGGCCACCGCGGCCACGGTCATGACCAGCAACACCGAGATGTGCACGGTGATCGACCGGCCGCGCAGCGACCGCAGCGCGACCGCGCCGGCCAGCCCCACCGCGAGCGCGGCGGCCAGCGCCACCCCGAAGATCAGCGCGAGGTCACGCATCGGCCGGCTCGTAGCGGTAGCCGACGCCCCACACGGTGACGATGCGGCGGGGCCGGGCCGGGTCGGCCTCGATCTTCTCCCGCAACCGCCGCACGTGCACGGTCACCGTCGACTGGTCGCCGAAGCTCCACCCCCACACCCGCTCCAGCAGCTCGCTGCGGCGGAACGCCCGCGCCGGGTGCCGCATCAGGTGCGCCAGCAGGTCGAACTCGCGCAGCGTCAGGGTCAGCTCGCGCCCGTGCAGGCGGGCCACCCGGGGGCCGGTCTCCACCTCCAGGCCGTCGTCGGCGAGGCGCACCGGCGGCGAGGCGGCCGGCTCGCCGCCGACCCGCCGCAGCACCGACCGGACCCGCAGCACCAGCTCTCGTGGGGAGAACGGCTTGCTGAGGTAGTCGTCCGCGCCCAGTTGCAGGCCGAGGATCCGGTCGGCCTCGTCGCCGCGCGCGGTGAGCATGACGATGGGTACGCCGTCCGGCCGCTCCCGCAGCCGCCGGCACACCTCCAACCCGTCGAGCACGGGCAGCATCAGGTCCAGCACCACCAGGTGCGGCGGCCGGCGGGACACGGTGTCCAGCGCCGCCGCCCCGTCGCCGACGTGCTCGACCTCGTAGCCGGCGTGCGCCAGGTAGCGGCAGACCACGTCGGCGACCGTCCGGTCGTCGTCGACCACCAGCACCCGTTGCGCCACCCCGCACCTCCCGCGTACCGAGGGGCCAGCGTAGCCACGGGCGGCCGGGCGATGCATTGCCAGGTTCTTACGGCGCGGACGGGCCGGTACGGCGTACCATGATCATGTGCTTGACCGGCGGCTCTTCCTGCACCTGGCGACCTGGTTGGGGCAGTGGCCGGCGGGTCCCGGGCTGCACGTGGTCCGGTCCTGGCGCCGCGCCCGCCCGGCCTGGGACGGGCGACCCCGCCCGGCGGTCGCGGTCTCGGTGGGTGGCAGCACGGTCCTCTCGGTGCCACCCCGGCGGGTCGAGGAGGTGCAGGCCCTGGTCCGGGGACGGCCGCTCGACGCGTGGCTGACCGCGCTGCCGGCGGCGGTCGGCGTGCCGGAGCTCACCACCAACCGCGGCGTCTTCCGCTGGTGCACCGACCCGGCGCCGCTGCCCGACGCGGGGGAGTGGCTGCCGCCGGCGATGCCCGGCGCCCCACCCTGGCTCGGCCTCTTCCCCGAGGTGCTGGTGGTCCGCGACGCCGACGGCGCCTACCTGGCCGGGGTGGGGATCAAGCGGCACGACGTGTACGGGCACGAGCTGGCGGTGGGCACCTCCCCGGCGGCCCAGGGGCGCGGCCTGGCCCGGCGGCTGGTCGCGCAGGCGGCCCGGCGGGTGCTGGCCGAGGGGGCGATCCCCACCTACGTGCACCACCCGGACAACCGGGCGTCCGCCCGGGTGGCCGAGGCGGCCGGGTTCCCCGACCGGGGGTGGACCTCGTTCGGCGTCTTCCCGCACTGACCGGCGGCGTGGGCGCGGACCGTGGATCCCGGGCCGGATCCACGGTCCGCGGCCGCTCCCCAGGTCCGACGCCGGTAACGCTAGGTGAAATCAGGCCGGCCGGACAAGAGTCGGGGCTTGTCCGGTTGCGGACTTGACCTGGGTCGACACTCGTGTTGGTCGACCCCCGGGTCAGTGACGCAACGTGTGGATCAGGGCGAGTGCCTGCCTGGTGACCGGGCGCAGCACCCGTAGCCGGGACAGCCCCACCAGCCGGTCGACGAGCGGCACCACGCCGTCGACGAGCTGCCGGGTCCGGGCCTGCCCCGGCGAGCGGTCGTGCACCCAGTAGAGCACCACGCCCAGGTAGCCGAGCCAGAGCAGCTCCGGCAGCGCCTCCCGCAACTCGTCGTCGAGCTTCGCCGTCGAGCCCTCCAGCACCTCGCGGAACAGCGACACCGACGCGTCCCGGGCCGGCGACGACTCGGCGGAGAACGGGCTCAGCGGCGAGGTGGGCTCCGCCGCCGTCTTGAAGAACGTCCCGGCGAACGAGTGGTACGGGCTCAGCACGTCCACGCCCGCGTGCAGCACGCCGGCCAGTCGCGCCCCGAAGTCCCGCTCCCGGGCGAGCACCGGCGTGGCGGCGGCCCGGTGCTCGCGCTGGGTGTCCGCGTAGAACTCCTGGATCAGGTGTTCCTTCGAGCCGAAGTAGTAGTAGGCGTTGCCCACCGACACGCCGGCCTCCTCGGCGACGGCCCGCATCGTGGTGCGGGCGTATCCCCGCTCACGGAACAGCCGCATGGCGGTGTCCAGGATCAGCCGGCGGGTCTGCTCACCCCGGGCGGTCGCCCCGGTGCTCGGGCCGTCCGCAGCGGTCGTCGGCGCACTCTGCTCGGTCATCGTCGTCACCGTATCCCGGTTCCCGGACGCGTTGGCGGACCGCCGAGGCCGCCGCCACCACCCGGCGGGCCAGCGGCAACAGGTGCGGGTGGGCCAGCCGCTCGGCGGTGGCGCGGTGCCCGGCCAGGGCCCAGAGGCAGGCGAACCAGGCGCCGTCGCCGGTGTAGACCGCGCCGGTGTCGGCGATCACCGTCAGGTCGCGCAGCGTCGCGTCGTGGTCCAGCCCGGGGAAACGCTGCCGGGCCCGCGCCGACCCGGCCGGCACGAACTCCAGTGGTACGAGTTGGTCGCGCGCCGCGAGCCACCGCCGGGCGGACCGGCACAGCGGGCAGCCCGCGTCGTAGAGGACGGTGAAGCCGCGGATCCCACCGGCCCCGTGCCCGGTGGGATCCGGCGGGTGTCCGCCGGGAGCGGACGTCACCGGGCCGGCGGGTTCGGGGCCGCCGGCGGTACGGGTCGCGGTCCGCCCTGCGGCGCAGGCGCGGCGGGGATCACGGCGCCCTGCGGCGGGAGCATGCCGGCCGGCGGGATCGGCGGATGGGCCGACTGCTGGCGCAACCGGCCGCGGCGGTAGCGGCCGAGCGCGAACACGTTGAAGAAGTGCAGCGCACCCAGGACCAGGAGCACCAGGCCCACCTTCAGCGAGAGCTGCTCCATCGCCGAGCTGGCGTCTCCGATCGGGTCGGACTCCCGCATGGCCACCGTGACGTAGCCCAGGTTGAGCAGGTAGAAGCCGACCACCAGCAGGCTGTTGACCGCCTCGGCCAACCGGTCGTCGGGAAACACGTCCCGCAGGAACACGAGCCCGTTGCGGGACAGCGTCCGTGCCACCCAGACGGTCAGGCCGATGCTGACCGCGAGGTAGGCCAGGTACATCCAGACCTTCATGTCCATCCCCGTCGCCCTTCTTGAACACGTTCAAATTGACGTCGTGGTGAGCGTACGACCTTTCTTGAACGTGTTCAAGTGATCGGGTGCGGCGAACGTCCGCCGGCCCGCCGTCTCCGACGGCGGGCCGGTGGGAACGGGTCGGATCAGTCGGTGAGGCCGAGCACCCGAGCCGCCGCACGACCGTTGGCGTGGCTGGCCCCGTAGGTGGCGACGAACGCGCGGGCTCCGGCCGGCCGCCAGCCACCCGGCCAGCCCATCTCGACCACGGTCACCGGGTGCGTGGCGGCCAGCGCCTCGACCAGTTCCCGCGCCCCGGGCAACCGATGCAGGTGCCGCCCGACCAGCACCACCGGCCGCTCCCCGGCGAGCCGGCGCAGCTCGGCCGGGTCGGTCTCGCCGGCCACCGCGCGGGCCTGCTCGAACCCGGCGGCCAGGTGTGGGCCCAGCCCCCACGGCACCCGACCCTCGGCGACGGTGGAGGTGGCGTGCACCTGCACCACGAGCGCGGGAGTCGCGCCCGGCAGGTCACCCTCGACGTGCACCGCCCGCAGCGCGGCGGCGTAGCCGAGGTCGGCGGCGGCCGGGGCCGGGGCGTCGGCCGGCCCGGTCCAGCCGGCCAGCGCGGCGGTCCGGCCGGCGGCCTCCTCCACCCGGTCGCGCATCAGCCGGCCGTCGCCGAGCGCGGTGACGATCTCCGCGGCGACCAGCTCCACCAGGTCGGCGTCGACCTGGGCGCCGATGCAGAGCAGGTCGGCGCCGGCGGCCAGCGCGCGGACCGCCGCCGGGCCCACCCCGCCGGCGGCGAGCGCGGCGCCCTTCATCTCCAGCGCGTCGGTGATCACCGTGCCGGTGAAGCCGTACTCGACGCGCAGCAGGTCGTGCAGGACCGCCCGGCTGAACGTGGCCGGACCGTCGCCGGTCAGCGCCGGCACCCGGATGTGCGCGGTCATCACCGCGCGGACGCCGGCGTCGACCACCGCGGCGAACGGCGGCAGGTCCCGCTCGCGCAGCACGGCCGGTGGCACGTCGACCGTGGGCAGCTCGTGGTGCGAGTCGGCGACCGTGGCGCCGTGGCCGGGGAAGTGCTTGGCGCAGGCGGCCACGCCGGCCGACTGGAGGCCGGCGACCGCGGCGGCCGAGTGGACCGCCACCCGCTTCGGGTCCGCGCCGAACGAGCGGGTGCCGATCACCGGGTTCTCGTCGGCGGTGTTCACGTCGACGGTGGGCGCCAGGTCGAGGGTGAGGCCGACCGCGGCCAGTTCGGCGCCGATCGCCGCGTAGACCGCGCGGGTGAGGTCCGGGTCGTCGACCGCGCCGAGCGCGGCGTTGCCCGGGTACGGGCTGCCGGTGGCGTGGGCCAGCCGGGTGACGTCGCCGCCCTCCTCGTCGATCGCCAGGATCGCGTCCGGGCGGCTGGCGCGCAGCGCCGCCGTGGACGCCGCCAGTTGCGCCGGGTCGTGCACGTTGGTGCCGAACAGGGTGTGCCCGGCGAGCCCGTCGGCGAGCAGGTCGACCGCCCAGTCCGGCGGCACCGGGCCGGCGTACGCGGCCAGCAGCGTGCCCAACGCGAGTCGGCGGAGTCCTGGATCCAGCCCCACTTGTGCCCCTTTCCCTGCCGGATCGTCCGACCTCGCTCGGATCGCGGTGGCCGATACGCTGACGGCACCCTTCGGCAGGCGTTTTATGGTTAGAAACCTTACTGAAAAATCGAGGACCTTGGCATGAGTGCGACCCGGCTGCCCGGCACCCCCCGACTCCTGCGGGCGCTCAACGACCGCGCAGCGCTGGAACTGCTGCTCGAACGCGGGCCGCTGACCCGGGCCCGGATCGGCGAGCTGACCGGGCTGTCCAAGGTGACCGCGTCCCAGCTCGTCGAGCGGCTGGAGGAACGCGGCCTGGTCGCCCGGGTCGGCGAGCAGGCCGGCGGGCGGGGCCCGAACGCCCAGCTCTACGCGGTGCGTCCGGGCAGCGCGTACGTGGTCGGCGTGGACGTCGGCGCGGAGCGGGTGGTGGCCGCCTGCGCGGACATCACCGGCGCGGTCCTCGGCCGGGTCGAACAGTCCACCAGGGACACCGACGACCCGGTGGGCGTGGTGCACAACGCGGTGGTCCGGGCGGCCAGCAGCGCCGGGGCGGAGCTGTCCGCGGTCCGGCGGGTCGTGCTGGGCACGCCCGGCCTGGTCGACCCGCAGACCGGCGACATCACGTTCGCCTTCAACCTGCCGCGCTGGCACAGCGGCCTGCTCGCCGCGCTCCGCGAGGACCTGGACACCCCGGTCGTCTTCGAGAACGACGTGAACCTGGCGGCCGTCGCCGAGGCGCAGTCGGGCGCGGCCCGGGAGACCGCCGACTTCGTGCTGGTCTGGGTGGACGCGGGCGTCGGTCTGGCGATCATGCTGGGCGGCCGGTTGCACCACGGCAGCAGCGGCGCGGCCGGCGAGATCGGCTACCTGCCGGTGCCGGGGGTGCCCATCCCGCGCGACGTCTCCCGGCGGGCCAAGCCGGCGTTCCAGCAGCTCGCCGGCGCCGACGCGGTGCGCGCGGTGGCCGCCGAGCACGGCTTCGCCACCCCGGACGCGGTCGAGCAGGGCGTGGCGGCGGCCCGGGCGGCCGACGCGGTCGGGGCGGCCATCGCGGCGGGCGACGCCGGCGCCCCGGTACTCGACGAGTTGGCCCGCCGGCTGGCCCTCGGCGTGGCGAGCACCTGCGTGGTGCTCGACCCGCCGCTCGTGGTGCTCGCCGGCGCGGTCGGTCGGGCCGGCGGGGCCGCGCTGGCCGAGCGGGTGCAGCGCGAGGTCGCCGCGATCACGCTGGTCCGGCCGCGGGTGTTGAGCACCGGGTTGACCGAGGAGCCGATCCTGCGCGGCGCGCTGCGCACCGCGCTCGACGCGGTCCGCGACGAGGTGTTCGACTCGACGGTCGGCTGAGTGCCCCACCCGCCCGGTCGCCATGTGAAGGAATTCTTCACCCTGTCGACCAGGACTGCAAGGAGTTGCCGGCGCGGTCCGCTCGTCCGGGCCGCGCCGGCACTCAGATCAGGTCACGCCGCCGGAACACCGCGAACGCGGCCGCCACCAGCGCGCCGGTCAGCCCGAGCAGGATCACCAGCCCGGCCGGCCAACCCACGGTGTAGGAGCCGTCGCAGAACCCGGAGATCCCGCTGCCGCAGGCGTTGCCGTCCCAGAACCGCACCTCACCGGCGAGCCAGGCGCCCAGATAGCTGGAGAGCATGAACCGGTCCGGGCGGGCGACCTGCAGGATCTGGAACACCAGCCGCGCGCCCAACTCCCACACCACCACGTACGCGGCCACCGTGCCCAACGCCGCCGACGTGTGCCGGCCCAGCGTGGCCATGGCGAAGCCGAGCGCCGCGGCGAGCAGCACGAGCACCAGCCCGCGCACCCAGACCGCGCCGAGCGACGCCCAGAACTCGCCACCCGTCCGGCCGGTCAACCCGGACGCCTGACCGATCAACCAGAACGCGCCCAGGTAGGCCACCGACGCCAGCACGGAGAGCCCGAGCACGCCGCCCAGCAGCGTGCCGAGCTTCGCGGCGAACACGGTCGGCCGGCGCGGCCGCCACAGCAGCAGGTTGACCACCCCGCCCGAGTTCAGGTCCGCCCCGATGTAGGAGGCGCCGACCAGGAACCCGAACAGCGCCAGGAACGCGACCAGGAAGTAGAGCAGCGGCCGGGCCTCCTTCGCGAAGACGAAGACGCCGCTGAGGTAGTCGGACGCGGTCGGCAACTGCTCCGACTGGCCCGGGTCGATCTGGGCGCAGTCGCGCGGCAGGTAGTCGTTCTCGTCCGGGGTGACCGTGCCCGCCTTGATCCGCACGCAGCGGTCGAACGCCAACTCCAGCCGCTGCACCTCCTGCGCGGCCTGCGACTGGGCCCGGCTCAACTCCTCCCCGGTCGGCCGGTGTGAACCGCCCAACGTGGTCAGCACCGTCATGGCGAACGCGGCCACCAGCAGCACCACCATGAGCTGCACGAAGCGGCGCGCGGCCAGCCGCTCCGCCTCGGCCCGCACCAGGTTCACGCGTCCACCTCCCGGCCACCCCGGACGTCCAGGTCGATCACGCCGTCGAGCGGCGGCGCGCCGTCCACCTGGCGCGGCACCGCCACCGGCTCGTGACCGCCGGTCAGCTCCAGGAAGACGCTCTCCAGGTCGGGCCGCAACGGCACCAGCTCCCGCACCCACAACCCCTGCTCGCCAAGCGTCCGACTGATCACCTCGGGATCCTCCACCCCGGTCACCACCAGGTGGTCGGCGTCCCCGGTCACCGACAGGCCGGCCCGGCCCAGCAACTGCGCGGCCCGCTCCGGCGCCGCCACCCCGACCCGCCACTGGTGCTGGTCGAAGCCGGCCAGCACCTCGTCCACCGGCCCGTACGCGACCCGCCGGCCGCGACTGACGATCGTCACGTGGTCGCAGATCAGCTGGATCTCGGCGAGGATGTGGCTGGACAGCAGCACCGTCACGCCGGCCGCGGCGAGCGACCGGGTGAGGTCGCGCATCTCCCGGATGCCGGCCGGGTCGAGCCCGTTCGCCGGCTCGTCGAGGATCAGCAGCTCCGGGCTCTTCAGCAGGGCCGACGCCACCGCCAGCCGCTGCTTCATGCCCAACGAGTAGCCCTTGACCCGCTCCTCGCCCCGGTCCCGCAGGCCGACCTGCTCCAACACCTCGTCCACCCGGCCGGTCGGGACCCCACCGGCCACGGCCAGCAGGCGCAGCGTCCGGCGGGCGGTGAAGTTGCCGAAGAACTGCGGACTCTCCACGATCGCGCCGACCCGCCCGGCCACCTCCGGCAGCCGGTCCGGGGAACTCGCGCCGAGCACGCTCATCCGGCCGGCGTCCGGGCGCACCAACCCGAGCAGCGCCCGCAGCGTCGTCGTCTTCCCGGAGCCGTTCGGCCCCAGGAAGCCGTGCACCTGACCCGACTCGACGAGCATGTCGAAACCGTCGACGGCGACCCGGCGCCCCTGGCGCAGGGTGTGGAACGACTTGCGGAGACCGGCGATCTCGATGACCGCGCTCATCCGCCCGCCTGGCGGCAGCGGTCGGGCATGGGACGTCCTTCCGGAGCGGTGACCAACGACACGGCGCCCCACCCTATGGCCGCGACGCCGCCCGTGGGGGGCGACGGGCCGGTGCGTGGTTGGATGGGGCGGTGACTGGTGACCTGATCCCCGGCGCCGCCGGCGCCCCCGCCCCCTCGACCGTGGACGCGGATCTGGTGGTCAGCCTCGACGGGGTCGGCGTCACGCGTGCCGGCACCGCGCTGGTGCGCGACGTCGACTGGCGGGTCGAGCTGGACGAACGGTGGGTGCTGCTCGGCCCGAACGGCGCCGGCAAGACCACTCTGCTCAACCTGGCCGCCGGCCGGCTGCACCCGACCCACGGCGTCGCGCACGTGCTCGGCGAGCGCATCGGCCGCACCGACGTCAACGAGCTGCGGACCCGGATCGGCCTCTCCACCGCCACCCTCGCCGAGCGGATCCCCGCCGAGGAACGCGTCACCGACGTGGTGGTGACCGCCGCCTGGTCGGTGGTCGGCAGGTGGCGGGAGAGCTACGACCGCACCGACGAGGCGCGCGCCGCCGCGCTGCTCGGCCAGCTCGGCGTCGGCCACCTCGCCGACCGGGCGTACGGCACGCTCTCCGAGGGCGAGCGCAAGCGGGTGCAGATCGCCCGCGCCCTGATGACCGACCCGGAGCTGCTGCTGCTCGACGAGCCGGCCGCCGGGCTCGACCTGGGCGGTCGGGAGGACCTGGTCGCCCGGCTCGCCGAGCTGGCGTACGACCCGGACGCGCCGGCCATGGTGCTGGTCACCCACCACGTCGAGGAGATCCCGCCCGGCTTCACCCACGCGCTGCTGCTGCGCGAGGGCGGCGTGGTGGCGCAGGGCCTGCTGGCCGAGGTGCTCACCGCCGACAACCTGTCCAAGACCTTCGGCCTGCCGCTGCTCGTCTCGCGCGCCGGCGACCGCTGGACCGCGCGCGCCGCCTGAGCCGACGGGACGCCACCGTGCCGCAGACCCGAGTCGCCGTCGTCGGCAGCGCCAACATGGACCTGGTCGGGACCGCCGCCGCGCTGCCCCGCCCCGGTGAGACGGTGCTCGGCACCGACTTCGTCATGCTCCCCGGCGGCAAGGGCGCCAACCAGGCGGTCGCCGCGGTCCGCGCCGGCGCGTCCTGCGTCTTCCTCGGCGCGATCGGCTCCGACGCGTTCGGTGTCACCCTCCGGGCCCGGATCAGCGCGGCCGGCGTGGACACCGGCCACCTCCGGGTGGCGTACGGCCCGTCCGGCGTCGCCCTGGTCATGGTCGGCGGCGCGGGGGAGAACGCCATCCTGGTCACCCCCGGCGCGAACGAGGCGTTCGTCGCGCCGACCGAGGCGGAACTGGCCGCCGTACGCGACGCGGACGTGCTGATCGCGCAGTTGGAGGTGCCCGTCGAGACGGTGACCGAGGCGGCGCTGGCGGCCCGGTCGGCCGGCACCCGGGTGGTGCTCAACGCGGCGCCGGCCCGACCGTTGCCGGCCGAGCTGCTGGCCGCTACCGACCTGCTGGTGGTCAACGAGCCGGAGGCGCAGGCGCTGACCGGCCGGGGCCGGGACGAGCCGGCGGCGCTGCTCGACCTGGTGCCCCGCGCGGTGCTCACGCTCGGCGGCGACGGCGCCTGGTACGTCGACCGGGACCGGCCGGCGACGCACGTGCCGGCGGTGCCGGTGGAGGTCGTCGACTCCACCGCGGCCGGGGACGCGTTCACCGCCGCGCTGGCGGTGGCCTGGGGCGAGGGGCGGGACCTGGCCGATGCGGTGCGCTGGGGGGCGGCGGCCGGGGCGGCCTGTGTCCGCAAGCTCGGCGCCTCGGTGGCGCTGCCGCACCGCGCCGAGATCGACGCGCTCGTCGCCCCCGGTTGAGCGCGGCCCTTCGCGCGGTGTGAGAGGGGGCCCCTTCTCTACCGGAGACGTTAAGAGGGGGCCCCTCCTTACCCCTCGGCGCGTTCGCCGCGGCGGCGCAGCATCGCGAGGCCGGGGATGCCGGCCACCGCGAGCTTGAGGTCGCGGGTGACGTCCAGCAGGTCGTGCAGGTCCGGGCCGACCCGGTCCAGGGTGGCCAGGATCGGCAGCACGTCCGAGGTGAGGTGCTCCTTCAGCTTCGGCAGCTCGTCGACCAGCCGGATCGCGGCGGTCACCTCCTCCGGGCTGAGCTGCTCGACGAAGCGGGCCGCCATCGGCGCGGCCCGGCGCAGCGTCGCCTCGTACGCCGCCAGCAGTTCGGTCGCGATGCCGGCCGCCGACTCGGCGGTGGCCACCGTGCCGGCGGCCCGGGTCGCCACCGTGTCCGCCTCGGCGACCACGCCGGCCGCCGCCCGGGCCACCCGGTCGGCCTCGCCGACCACCGTGCCGGCGGCGGCGGAGACCCGCTCCGCCTCGCCGACCACCACCGCGGCCGCGGCGGCCACCTCGGTCGCGGTGTCGATCGCGGTGGTGGCGGCGGCGCTGATCACGCCCACCTCGCGCACCGCCGCCTCCGCGTCGGTGAGCACCCGGTCGGTGCGGTCGAGCGTGCCCTCGATCCGGTCGACCACCCCGTTGATCCGCCGGACCAGCGCCTCCACCTCGTCGAGCACGGCGAACGCCCGGGCGGGCACGGACGCGACCGCGGCCGCCGAACCGAACGCCTGGTCGAGGGCGGAACGGGTGAGGCCGACGACGGCGCCGGGCCGGGGAAGTGGGATCGCCATGCCGACAAGTGTGCGTCGTGCCGGCCGGCGGTGCCCGGCGACGAGGGGCGGCGCGCGTCACGCCGGCCCCTCCCGCGAGGCGGTCGGGCCGCGTAGGGTGCCGGCATGCCCGCCCCCGGCCCGGCCCGACGGCGACTCCTGGCGTGCGGCGCGGCCGCCCTGGTCGCCGCCCTGCTCGGCGTCCTGCTGCTGGTGCACGCGGACGCCGGGCTGGACGTCCGGCGGGCGACGGTCGCCGGGGTGCCGCTCACCGAGGTCCGCCAGGCCGGGGCGGGCGACGACCGCCGCCCCGGGGTGGTGATCGCGCACGGGTTCGCCGGCTCGGCCCGGCTGATGCGGCCGCTCGCCGACTCGGTGGCCCGGCACGGCGCGGTGGCGGTGCTGCTCGACTTCGCCGGGCACGGCGCGAACCCGTCCCGGCTGCCCGGCGCGGGCCGCGACGACGAGCGGGCCCGCGCGGTCCTCCGGCACGACCTGGACGTGGCGCTGGCCTGGCTGCGGAGCCGCCCCGGCGTCGACCCGGACCGGATCGTGCTGGTCGGGCACTCGATGGGCGCCGGCGCGGTCACCCGCTACGCGGTTGCCCACCCGGAGATCGCCCGCACCGTGGCCGTCTCGCTGCCCGACGCCGGCGACGTGCCGGCCGGCTGGCCGGGGCGCCTGACGCTTGTGGTGGGCGGGCTGGAGTTCCCTGACTTCCGGCGCGCCGCCGAGGAGGCGACGCGCGGGGCGCCGCCGGGCACCCGGGTGCGGGTGGTGGCGCCCGGCACCGAGCACATCTCGGTGCTGTTCGCGCCGCGTACCCACGACGCGGTGCTGGCCGCGATCCCGGGCCGCCCCGGCGGTCCGGCGCCCGCCCCGCTGACCCGCCCGGCCGCCGCCGCGCTGCTCCTGCTCGCCCTGGGGCTCGGCTTCGTGCCGCTGGCCGGGCTGCTGCTCCGCGCGGGACCGGTGACACCCGAGCCGTCGCCCGGGGCGCCGCGCACCTGGTGGCTCGCGGCGGCGGTGGCGGCGTCCGGGCTCGGCGTGGCGCTTGCCGCCCCGCTGCCGACCGGCCGGCTGCCCCTCGCGGTCGGCGGGCACGTCGCCGTGTTCCTGCTGCTCACCGGCGTGCTGCTGGGGGTGGCGCAGAGGTGGTTCCGGCGCGACCGGCCGCCGGCCGGGGCGACCGTCGGGCCGGCGCGCGCCGTCGTGCCGGCGGTGGTGCTCCTCGGGTACGCGGCGCTCGCCGTCGCGCTGCCGCTGCACCTCGGGTTCACCTCGGCCGCGCCGGTCGGGGCGCGCTGGTGGCTGCTGCCCCTGGTGGCGCTCTGCTGTCTGGTCTTCCTGCTCGGCGCCGAACTGGTCGCCGGGGGCCGGGGCGGCCGGTACGCGGCGGTCGGCGGGATCGCCGTGGCGGTCCTGGCCGGTGCGGCGGTGACCGGCCTGGCGCCCGGGTTCGTGCTGCTGGTGGTGCCGCTGTTCGCGGCGCTTGTGGCCTGGCAGGCGGCCTGGGCCGGGGTGCTGCGCCCGCGGGGCGCGGCGTGGTGGCTGCCGGCGGCGGTCGGCGCGGTGCTGCTCGCCTGGCCGATCGCCACCACGCTGCCGCTGGCCTGAGCCAGGGATCAGTCGGTCGGCCGGGCGACCCGCAACGCCCACCAGATCAGCGGCGCCTGCATCGGCACCCGGCCGTAGGCGATCGCCCGCTTCGCCGGCCGGCGCCGCCGCCAGTCCCAGGCCATCTGCGCGTTCGCCGGCAGCACCGCCACGAACAGGGCCGCCGCGGCCAGGCCGCCGCGCCGGCGGGTCGCCGGACTCGCCACCGCCGCCGCCACGGCCAGCTCCGCGACCCCCGAGGCGTACGTCCAGAAGCGAGCCGGCCCGGGCAGCACGCGCGGCACGATCGGGTCGTAGAAACCGGGCCGGACGAAGTGGGTGACGCCCGCGGCGGCGAGCAGCCCGGCGAGCGCGACGGCCTCGCCACGACGGTGGGTCATCGTCGGTCCCCCTGTTGCTCGACGGCGCGTTGCACGGCCCGGTAGATCTGCCCGAACCGTAGCGCGTCGGGCGTGCGGACCAGCATCGTCTCCCGCCCGTGGACCTGCACCCACAGCTCGTGCACCCGGTTGCCGCGCTCGTAGGAGCGGTCCAGCCAGCCGAGCGGCACCTCCAGGAACGGGGTGAGCGCGAGGCCGACCACCACGAACGCGGCCACGATGACCAGGGCCAGCTTCCAGTCGCCCCGGTCCTGCGCCGCCCAGGCCAGCGAGAGCACGCAGACCAGCGCCACAAGCGGCGGCAGCGACAGCAGCAGGACCAGCACGCCCCGACCCAGCACCCGACCCCGCACCGCCGCCGTGGTCCGTCCCCGGGCGTGCCAGACGAAGGTGACGTCGGCGAGCGGCACGACCTGACCGCCGGCGTGGATGGCCCGGGAGGTGACCTGTACCGCGTCATCCCGGTAATAGAGGGTCATAAATCAGCGTACCCACGCCGGGTGCGCGGGCGGAAGCTGTCGGTAGCGTGGTCGGCATGACCGACGGGGACGAGCGGGCGCGCAACGTGGAGGTGGTCCGGCGTTACCTGCGGACCTTCGTCACCAAGGACCTGGCCGAGTTGGCCGAGGTGGTCGCCGAGGACGTGGAGATCTACGGCTCCGGCACGGCGGTACGCGGCCGGCGCTATCCGGAGGCGGCCGTCTCGTCGCCCGGGTTGACCGTGCTCGACCAGGAGATCCGGGAGATCTTCGCGGCCGACGACCGGGTGGTGGTGTCGATGGCGCAGACCTACCGGCGGACGCGACCGGGGCGACCACGGTGCAGAGCGCGTGCAAGATGTACCGGCTGGCGGGTGGCCGGATCGTGCAGTTCTGGGGCGAGCAGGACACCTACGGCCTGCTGCGCGGGCTGGGCCTGCTGCCCGACGAGCCGATCACGTCCTGAGCCGGCGCGGCGGCGGGCGCGTGCTCGATGGCCCGCTGCACCGCCCGGTAGATCTGGCCGAAGCGCAGCGCGTCGCCGGTGCTGAGCAGCCGCACCGGCCGGCCCCGCCAGGTGGCCCACATCTCCAGCTCCCGGCTGCCCCGCACGTAGGAACGGTCCAGGTGCTCGAAGAGCACGTCGGCGAGCGGCCCGACGGCGAGGCCGACCAGCACGGACGCGCCGACGATGGCGATGGTGACGGTCAGCGAGCGGTGCAGCCAGACCGCGAGCGCGACGCCCAGCAGCGCGGCCACCAGCGGCCCGGCGAGCGCGGCGCCGATCGCGCCCCGGCCGGCGAGCACCCGCCAGGAGCGGCTGCCCCGCCGGTGCCACACCATGGTCAGCTCGGCCAGCGGATAGCTGCGGTCGTCGACCCGCAGGGCGGCGGAGGTGACCCGGACCGACCGGTCGTCGTAGTAGGTGGTCATGGCCTCACTCCCGGTGTCCGGCGTCTACCGCACTGTCTACCCCAACGAGGCGGGTCGTAAGGTTGGCACGCGACTTCGACGAGGAAGTGAGGGCAGCGTGGGCGAGTTCGTCAGGCTGGAAGTGAAGGACGGCGTCGGCACCATCCGGCTGGAGCGGCCGCCGATGAACGCGCTGAACACGCAGGTGCAGGAGGAGTTGCGCGCCGCCGCGACGGCGGCCACCGCCGACGCCGGGGTCCGCGCGGTCGTCGTGTACGGCGGCGAGAAGGTCTTCGCGGCCGGCGCGGACATCAAGGAGATGGCCGACATGTCCTACGTGGACATGGCGGAGCGGGCCGCCGACCTGTCCAGCGCGCTGGGCGCGATCGCCCGGATCCCGAAGCCGGTCGTCGCCGCGATCACCGGCTACGCGCTCGGCGGCGGCTGCGAGCTGGCGCTGGCCTGCGACTGGCGGATCGTGGCCGACGACGCCAAGCTCGGCCAGCCGGAGATCAAGCTGGGCATCATCCCGGGCGCGGGCGGCACCCAGCGGCTGGCCCGGCTGGTCGGCCCGGCGCGCGCCAAGGATCTGATCATGACCGGCCGGATGGTCGACGCCGAGGAGGCGCTGCGCATCGGCCTGGCCGACCGGGTGGTCCCGGCCGCCGAGGTCTACGACGCCGCGCTGGCATACGTGAAGCCGTTCCTGACCGGGCCGGTGCAGGCGCTGCGGGCGGCGAAGGCGGCGGTCGACGGCGGCTTGGACATGGATCTCACCTCCGGCCTGGCGTGGGAGAGCCAGCTCTTCGCGGCGTTGTTCGCCACCGACGACCGGCGCGAAGGCATGGCCGCGTTCGTGGAGAAGCGCAAGCCCGGCTTCACCGGGCGCTGACGCGAGGACTGTTCACATCTCGTCTACCGGCCAGTAGCGTGTGACTCCGGTCGCGCGACGAAGGGGAGTGGCATGACGGAACACGTCGAGGGGCACGGCGGCGAGCTGGCGCTGGCGGCGCTGCGCGCGCACGGCGTACGGGAGATGTTCACGCTCTCCGGCGGGCACGTGTTCCCGCTCTACGACGCGGCGCACAAGGCCGGCTTCCCGCTCTACGACGTGCGGCACGAGCAGTCCGCCGTGTTCGCCGCCGAGGCGGTGGCCAAGCTCCAGCGCCGCCCCGGCCTGGCCGTGCTCACCGCCGGCCCCGGCGTCACCAACGGCGTCTCCGGGCTGACCAGCGCGTTCTTCAACGCCTCGCCGGTGCTGGTGATGGGCGGCCGGGCCCCGCAGTTCCGCTGGGGTTCCGGCAGCCTCCAGGAGATGGACCACCTCCCGCTGGTCGCGCCGGTGACCAAGCACGCCGAGACGGTGTTCAGCGCCGACGACATCCCGCGCGCGGTGTCGGCGGCGCTGACCACCGCGCTCACCCCGCACCGGGGTCCGGTCTTCCTGGACTTCCCGCTGGAGGCGGTCTTCTCGATCGGCGACGCCGACCTGCCGGCGGTCACCCCGCCCGCGCCGATCGAACCCGACCCGGACGAGGTGGCGAAGGCGGTCGGCCTGATCGCCGGCGCGTCCCGGCCGGTGATCATCGCCGGCTCCGACGTGTACGCCGGGGACGCCGTCGACGCCCTCCGCGCCGCCGCCGAGTCCCTCCAGGTGCCGGTGTTCACCAACGGGATGGGCCGGGGCGCGCTGCCGCCGACGCACCCGCTCGCCTTCGCCAAGGCCCGCCGGGTCGCGCTCAAGGGCGCCGACGTGGTGGTGGTGGTCGGCACGCCGCTCGACTTCCGGCTCTCCTTCGGCGACTTCGGCGACGCCGAGGTGGTGCACGTGGTGGACGCGCCCAGCCAGCGCGCCGGGCACGTGCAGCCGGCCGCCGCGCCCGCCGGCGATCTGCGGCTGATCCTCGGCGCGTTCGCCGAGCACGCCGGCGACCGGGCCGACCACGCCGACTGGATCGCCGAGCTGCGCACCGCCGAGGACGCGGCGAAGGCCCGCGACGCCGAGGAGATGGGCGCCGAGACCGACCCGATCCGGCCGGCCCGGGTCTACGGCGAGCTGCGTCGGGTGCTCGCCCCGGACGCCATCACCATCGGCGACGGCGGCGACTTCGTCTCGTACGCGGGGAGATACCTGGAACCCGCCCAGCCCGGCACCTGGCTCGACCCCGGCCCGTACGGCTGCCTCGGCACCGGCATGGGCTACGCGATGGGCGCCCGGGTCAGCCACCCGGACCGGCAGATCTGCGTGCTGATGGGCGACGGTGCGGCCGGCTTCTCGCTGATGGACGTGGAGTCGCTGGCCCGGCAGAAGCTGCCGGTGGTGATCGTGGTCGGCAACAACGGCATCTGGGGGCTGGAGAAGCACCCGATGCGCGCCATGTACGGCTACGACGTCGCCGCCGACCTTCAGCCGGGGCTGCGCTACGACAAGGTGGTCGAGGCGCTGGGCGGGGCGGGCGAGACGGTGGAGAAGGCCGCCGACCTCGGCCCGGCGCTCGGCCGCGCGTTCGACGCCGGCGTGCCGTACCTGGTCAACGTGCTGACCGACCCGACCGACGCGTACCCCCGGTCGTCGAACCTGGCCTGACCGCGACGCCGCACGGCCGCTCACCGGGCGGCCGTCGCGGCGGTCAGACCTCCGGGCGGTCCCGGTCGTCGGGGCGGTCGCGTAGCTGCTCCTCGCGCCGACGCAGGTCGTCCTCCCAGCGCTGGAGGCGATCCCGGTCCTCGTCGCGGGAACGCTTGTCGAGCGAGGCGAGGAAGTCCGGGTCGTCGTCCGGCGCGACCGGCCGGCGGGCCGGGGCGGCGGAGCCGGTCGCTCCGGTGGCGCCGAGCGGCCCGTCCGGGCGCTCCCGGCCGGCCACGAACCAGGCGATCGAGCCGACCAGCGGGAAGAACAGGATGACCAGCACCCAGACCAGCCGGGGCAGCACCTTGACCTGCTCGTCCTCGGCGGAGAGGCAACTGATCAGCGCGCAGACGGCGAGCACGACCTGGACCAGGAACAGCAGTACGTAGAGGCGGGCCATGCCCCATGATGGCGCACCGGGCGCGGTCAGTGCACCCTGCCGAGCACGTGTGCCACGCCGAGCAGGGCCAGGGCGGTGGCGCCGAGCGCGGTCAGCGGCATCGCGACCCGGCCGAGCCGGTGCGGTCCGGCCCCGGTGGCCCGCCGCCAGGCGGCGGCGAGCACGACCAGCCAGACCGCGACCGCGACCCCGGCCAGCACCGCGTCCAGGACGCGACCGGTGAACGCGGGCCGGAGCTGGAGCAGCAGCACCGCGGTCAGGGTGAGCAGGGTGCGCCGCCAGGACAGCCGGGTGCGCTCGCCGGGCAGCCCGGGGTCGGCGCTCACCGGGTTCCTTTCCGGAGCAGCGCGGTCACCCGGCGCCCCGCAGCAGCACGGCGGCCACCAGCAGCAGCGCGCCGACCGCGACGATCAGCGCCAGCACGGCCGGGAAGCGGGACGCGGGCAGTTCCTCGCCGAGCCGGATCGCGCGTTCGGTGCGGGCCCAGTGGTCCACCGCCCGGATCGACACGGTGGCGCCGAGCAGCAGCAGCCCGACGGCGAGCCCTTCGCGTAGGTGGGCCAGCGGGAGCGGGGGCAGGAACTGCGCGGCGGCCAGCCCGCCCGCGACCAGCGCCAGCCCGGTCCGCAGCCAGGCCAGGAACGTCCGCTCGTTGGCCAGCGAGAAACGGTAGTCCGGCGGGGTGCCGACCGAGCGCAGCTCCCGCGGGTCGAACCAGCGCCTGATCGACTCCCACACGGCACCGATTATCCGCTTGGCTCCCGGCCTAGCCTTGGGGGATGACCGATCTTGACGCGCGCGCCCTGCGCGAGGCCTATGACAGCCAGATCCGACCGGAGCTGCCGAACCCGGTGCCCGCCGGGGTGACCATCGAGCGGGACGGCCCGCTGTTCCGCGTGCTCGGCCTGGACCAGCGGGGCTTCCTCACCTACCGGACGCTGGGCGGCCTGGCCGGCGCCGAGCTGGACGCGCTGATCGCCCGCCAGGTCGACGTCTTCCGGGCGCGCGGCGAGGCGGTCGAGTGGAAGCTGGCCGGGCACGACGAGCCGGCCGACCTGGCCGACCGGCTGCGCGCCGCCGGTTTCGTGCCGGAGGACCAGGAGACCGTCGTGGTCGGCCCGGTGGCGCCGCTCGCCGCCGCCGTCCCGGTCCTCCCCGAGGGGGTACGCCTGCGTGAGGTCACCAGCCGGGCCGACCTGGAGCGGATCGCCGCCATGGAGGAGGAGGTCTGGCACGACGACCGGAGTCACCTGGTGACCGGGCTGGCCCGCGAGATCGAGGCGGATCCCCAGTCCATCGTGATCGTGGTGGCCGAGGCCGGTGGGACGGTGGTCAGCGCCGGCTGGGTCCGCTTCGAGGGCGACACCGGCTTCGTCAGCCTCTGGGGCGGGTCGACGCTGCCGCAGTGGCGGAAGAAGGGGATCTACCGGGCGTTGGTGGGTCACCGGGCGCGGCTGGCGCAGCAGCGCGGCAAGACGTTGGTGCAGGTCGACTGCTCGCCGGACAGCCGGCCCATCCTGGAGCGGCTCGGTCTCGTTGCGGTCACCACCACCACGCCGTACGTCTACACTCCGTGATCATGGACCGGTTGACGGCGGACGAGCAGCTCACCCTGAAGACCGGCGCGTTCGGGGCGGTGTTCCTGGTCTCCAACGCGGTGCCGGGGGTGCTGGGCATGGTGCGGGAGAGCATCGCCGCGTCCGGGGCGCTGGCCGACGTCGGCGGCGTGGTCAAGGAGGCGCTCACCACCGGGCCGCTGCCGCAGTTGCCGCGCGACTCCGCGCTGGAGATCGAGTCGGTGGTGCTGCCGGCGCTGGGCCGGGCGGTGGAGATCCTGCGGGCCAAGTCGCCGGGGGACGTCGAGGCGTACCGGTCGGTGGTGCTGGCGGCGGCGGACCGGGTGGCGCAGGCGCACCGGGGGATGGAGCCGGCCGAGGCGGCGGCGATCGACAAGATCCGGATGGCCCTCGCCGAGGCGGCCTGAGCGCCGCCGGGCTACGGTGAGTTGCGTCACTCCGGGCCCACGGGGAGTCGATGCTACTTGCGGGTAACATTGGCCCGTGGGCAAGTGCACAGCGCCCCGCGGTTGACCGAGCGTTAAGTCACGCGGGAGGCTGCGCCCGTGACCGGGCGAGTGATCGCTACACCAAACAGGAGGGTCGTCGAAGCGCGATGAACATCGTCGTACTCGTCAAGCAGGTGCCCGATTCGGGCGCGGACCGCAACCTGCGTCCTGACGACAACACCGTCGACCGCGGCTCGGCGAACAACGTCATCAACGAGATGGACGAGTACGCCATCGAAGAGGCGTTGAAAATCAAGGAGGCGCACGGCGGCGAGGTCACCATCCTGACCATGGGTCCGGACCGGGCGACCGAGTCGATCCGCAAGGCGCTCTCCATGGGGCCGGACAAGGCCGTCCACGTCGTCGACGACGCGCTGCACGGCTCCTGCGCGGTGGCCACCTCGAAGGTGCTCGCCGCCGCCCTCGGGCAGCTCAACGCCGACCTGGTCATCTGCGGCGCCGAGTCCACCGACGGCCGGGTGCAGGTCATGCCGCACATGATCGCCGAGCGACTGGGCGTGGCCGCGCTGACCGGCGCGCGCAAGCTCACCGTCGACGGCGCCACCCTCACCGCCGAGCGGCAGACCGAGGAGGGCTACGAGGTGGTCACCGCCTCGACCCCGGCCGTGGTCTCGGTCTGGGACACCATCAACGAGCCGCGCTACCCGTCCTTCAAGGGCATCATGGCCGCCAAGAAGAAGCCGGTGCAGACGCTTTCCCTGGGTGACCTGGGCGTGGCGCCGACCGAGGTGGGCGCCGACGGCGCCACCAGCGCGGTGCTGGAGCACACCAAGCGCCCGCCGCGCTCCGGCGGCGAGAAGATCACCGACGAGGGCGAGGGCGGCGTCAAGCTGGTCGAGTTCCTCGCCACCGAGAAGTTCGTGTGAGAGGTCTGGACATGTCTGAGGTTCTCGTCGTCGTCGAAGCCACCCGGGAATTCGGCGTCAAGAAGGTCACCCTGGAGATGCTCACCCTCGCCCGCGAGCTGGGCACCCCCAGCGCGGTCGTGCTCGGCGGCGCCGGCGCCGCCGAGGCGCTCGGTGCCAAGCTGGGCGAGTACGGCGCGGAGAAGATCTACGCCGCCGAGGGCGAGGAGATCGACGGCTACCTGGTGGCGCCCAAGGCCACCGTGGTCGCCGAGCTGGTCAAGCGGGTGAAGCCGGCCGCCGTGCTGCTCGCCTCCTCGCAGGAGGGCAAGGAGATCGCCGCCCGCCTGGCGGTCAAGCTGGACAACGGCATCCTGACCGACGTGGTCGGGCTGGACGCCGACGGCACCGCCACCCAGGTCGCGTTCGCCGGCTCCACCATCGTCAAGTCCAAGGTCACCAAGGGCCTGCCGCTGGTCACCGTCCGGCCGAACTCGCTCAACCCGACCCCGGCCGCGGCCAGCCCGGCCGTCGAGCAGCTCACCGTGTCGGTCACCGACGCGGACAAGCTGGCCAAGGTCGTCGAGCGGGTCGCCGAGCAGAAGGGCTCCCGCCCCGAGCTGACCGAGGCGTCGATCGTCGTCTCCGGCGGTCGCGGTGTCGGCAACGCCGACAACTTCAAGCTGGTGGAGGAGCTGGCCGACCTGCTCGGCGGCGCGGTCGGCGCGTCCCGCGCGGCGGTCGACTCCGGCTTCTACCCGCACCAGTTCCAGGTCGGCCAGACCGGCAAGACGGTCTCCCCGCAGCTCTACGTCGCGCTCGGGATCTCCGGCGCGATCCAGCACCGGGCCGGCATGCAGACCTCGAAGACCATCGTCGCGGTGAACAAGGACGGCGAGGCGCCGATCTTCGAGCTGGCCGACTACGGCGTGGTCGGCGACCTGTTCAAGATCGTCCCGCAGGCCGCGGAGGAGATCCGCAAGCGTAAGTGACCCCCGGTCACGAACGAAGGCCGCCGCCCGGTGATCCGGGCGGCGGCCTTTTCTCGCAGGGAGCTGATCGGCGGGCCGGGGAGCTGAGCCGGCCCGCCGATCAGCCCGTCAGGGTGCCCCTCAGCAAACTGTCGCCGGAGTGGGCGGGCTTGTTGTCGTACTGCTCGGCGCTGACGTCGACGACGGTGAAGGTGCGCAGGTCCACGTTGCGGGGGATGGGCAGCAACGCGTCCCCCGATCCGTTGCTCAACGTGCCCACCGAGAACATCTCCATCGTCTTCGGGTCGATAAGCCAGACCTCGTAGTACCCCGGAACGCTCGGGAGATTCGCCACATGCAGGTGCAGTTGGTTGTCGCCGAGCACCCGGGCGTCGCCCGAGGCGTCCTTCGGGGTCGAGCCGAACGCGGCCAGCGGCGCGCTGGCCAGCACCGTCGGCTGCGGCGCGGGCTCGTCGCCACCGGCGCCGAGCACCACCGCGGTGCCCACCACACCGATGACCGCGGCGGCGGTGGCGGTGACCGCGGTGCTCGCCCAGCGGGGCCACCGACGGCCGCGACGTGGCCGGCTCACGGTGGCCGGCCGGCCGGTCGGGTCACCTGCCACGTCGACGCCCGCCGCCGGACGGCGACCGTTCAACGTGGGCAGTTCCTCGGCGGCCCGGATCTCGGCGACGATGCCCTGCCAGAGGTGCTCCGGCGGGTCGGGCAACTCGGTCAGGCCCTGGGTGCCGGCGCCCAGGCCGGCCACGTGCTGAAGCGTCTCCAACTCGCCGCGGCAGTGTGCGCAGGTGGCGAGGTGGGTGGATTCTCCGTCGGCCGCCTCGCTCTCACCGAGCGCCAGAAAGACCAGCCGGTCGTGGTCCAGGTGCTGCACCGTCCACCTCCCATCTGCGTTTCAGGCTCTGCATGCCGCGCCGGATGTGGCTCTTGACCGTGCCCAGCGGCACTCCGGTCACGGCCGAGATCTGCTGGTGTGTCAGGTCGTCGTAGAACGCCAACTCGAGCATCCGACGTTGCTCGTCGGGGAGCCGGGCCAGCTCGTCGGCGACCACCAGTCGGTCGACCACCGTGTCGGGGTCGGGGCCGGTGTCCACCGGCTCGGGCAGTTGCTTGACCGTCTCGACCACCCGGGTCTCCCGGGCCGAGGCCCGGATCCGGTCGACCACCTTGCGCCGCCCGATGCCGAGCAGCCAGCCGATCAGTGATCCCTTCGTCGGGTCGAACGTCTCCCGACCGAGCCAGGCGGCGACGAACGTCGCCTGGGTCACGTCCTCGGCGTCGCTCCGGTTCGCCAGCGTCGAGGCGGCCAGGTGCAGCACCGCTCGGCCGAACCGGTCGTACGCCTCCCGCAGGGCGACCTCGTCGCCGGCGCGGAACCGCGCCGCGAGATCGTCGTCCTTCGGCGGCTCGGGTCCCTGCCTCGCCGCCGTCACCGGGCGGCTCGCCATCCGTGGGGCATGCCGAACTGTAACTCCCACCGCCCCCGCCCCACTCTCCCGGTGTGTCGCGTGCAACGCCCGTCACCTCCTCTTCGTCGCCGAGGGCCCCGCCGGATGCGTCCACGGCCGAAAAAAGAAAACGGATCCGGGGCGCATCCGGCGGCGTCCGGGCCGGCGTAACCCGTTCTGCAAGCCAGGCCTGACGAATCAGCACCAACCACCAGGAGGCAGACAATGCAGTTCGCCATGTTCCGTCGGGTCGCCGCGGGCGGCGCGGTGGCCGCCCTGACCTTCGCCGGCGTCGGCGCCGCGACCATGAGCCCGGCCTACGCCGCCTCGTCGAAGGTCTCCGTGGTCCACGGCATCCCGGACACCCCGGTCGACGTTTACGTCAACGGCAAGAAGACGCTGAACAACTTCAAGCCCGGCGACGTGGCCGGACCGCTCACCCTCCCCGAGGGCGAGTACGACATCGCGCTGACCAAGCCCGGCGAGGCGATCGACAAGGCGATCCTCAAGGTCGACGACGCCGAGGTGCCGGGTGGGGCGAACATCAGCCTCGCCGCCCACCTGAGCGCCGACGGCAAGCCGCAGATCACCCCGTTCGTCAACGACGTGTCCAAGGTGGGCGCCGGCAAGGCCCGGCTGATCGTCCGGCACACCGCCGCCGCCCCGGCCGTCGACGTGCGGGCCGGTGGCAAGCCGGTCTTCGAGGGCCTGACCAACCCGAAGGAGGCCAAGGCCGACGTCGCCGCCGGCACCGTGAAGGCGGACGTCGTGCTCGCCGGCACCGACACCGTCGCGATCGGCCCGGCCGACCTGAACCTGAAGGAGGGCACCGCCACCATCGTCTACGCGATCGGCTCCGCCGACGCCAAGAACCTGGACCTCGTCGCGCAGACCATCAGCGGCCTGCACTCCACCCCGGGCGGCGTGCCCAGCGGCACCGGCGGCCAGGCCGGCACCGGCGTGGACACCTGGTGGTACGTGCTGGCCGGCGCCGGCGTGCTGCTCCTGGTCGGCGGCGGGGCGCGGGTGGCCACCACCCGGGCCGCTCGCCGGTGACGGTGCGCAACCGCGGGGCGCTGGCGGCGATGGCCGCCGGCGCCACCGCGCTCACCCTGGCGGCGCTCGTCGCGTGCGGGTCCCGGCCCGCCGAGGACGTCGGCGCCGACGAGGCGGCGGCGTTGGCCAGCACCACCCCTGCGGCGACGCCGAGCGCGGCGTCGACCGGGGACCCGTCGGTGCCGGTGAACGCCGGCACGCTGCCGGCGGACGGGAAGACCGTGCCACCGGTACGGCTGAGCATCCCGCCGATCAAGGTCACCGCCTCGGTCGACCCGGTCGGCATCAACGACCGCACCAACGAGTTCGAGGTGCCGCCGAGCGTGGACCAGGTCGGCTGGTACCGCTACGGGCCGGGCCTGGAGGCCGCGGCGGGCTCGGTGGTGATCGCCGGGCACGTGGACAGCGCCGAGCAGGGCAAGGGAGCGTTCTTCCGGCTCCGGGAACTGGACCGGGGGGACACCCTGACCGCCACCGGCTCGGACGGCAAGGAACGCCGCTACCGGGTGGTGGCCCGCGAGGAGTACACCAAGACGAAGATCCCGCTGGAGCGGTACTTCGCCCGCGACGGCAAGCCGCGCCTGACGTTGATCACCTGCGGCGGGCCGTTCGACCCGAAGACCCGGCACTACCGGGACAACATCGTGGTCACCGCGGTTCCCGCATGAGGCACGTGACCGCCCGTCCCGCCCCGGCGCGGGACGGGCGGTCCGGCCAGCGGTCGGCAGTCCTGGGGCCGTTAGGCTGAACGGTGATGGCATACCTGGATCACGCGGCGACGACCCCGATGCTCGACGAGGCACTCGAGGCGTACGTCGTCACCGCCCGCGAGGTGGGCAACGCGTCGTCGCTGCACGCGGCGGGCCGTCGTGCCCGGCGGCGGGTGGAGGAGTCCCGCGAGCGGGTGGCCGCCGCGCTCGGCGCCCGCCCGTCCGAGGTGATCTTCACCGGCGGTGGCACGGAGAGCGACAACCTCGCCGTCAAGGGCATCTTCTGGGCCCGCCGCGACGCCCGGGCCGAGCGGGTCCGGGTGGTCTCCAGCGCGGTCGAGCACCACGCCGTGCTGGACGCGGTGGACTGGCTGGTCGAGCACGAGGGCGCCCGGGTCGGCCGGCTGCCGGTGGACGCGACCGGCCGGCTCGACCCGGAGCGGCTCCGCGCCGAGCTGGCCGGGCACGGCGACTCGGTGGCGGTGGTCACCGCGATGTGGGCCAACAACGAGGTCGGCACCGTGCAGCCGGTCGCCGAGCTGGCCGCGGTCGCGGCCGAGCACGGGGTGCCGTTCCACACCGACGCTATCCAGGCGGTCGGCCAGGTGCCCGTCGACTTCGCCGCGAGCGGGGTGTCCGCGCTCACCGTGACCGGGCACAAGCTCGGCGGCCCGACCGGCGTCGGCGCCTTGCTGCTGGCCCGCGACGTCGCCGCGACGCCGCTGCTGCACGGCGGCGGCCAGGAGCGCGACGTCCGCTCCGGGACGTTGGACACCGCCGGCATCGTCGCGTTCGCGGTCGCCGTCGAGGCCGCGGTGAAGGGCCAGCAGGAGTACGCGGCCCGCGTCGCCGCGCTCCGCGACGAGCTGGTCGGGCGCGTCCGGCGGGCGGTGCCCGAGGTGGTCTTCAACGGCGACCCGGACGACCGGCTCCCCGGTAACGCGCACTTCTCCTTCCCCGGCTGCGAGGGGGACGCGCTGTTGCTGCTCCTGGACGCCCAGGGCATCGCCTGCTCGACCGGGTCGGCCTGCTCGGCGGGCGTGGCGCAGCCGTCGCACGTGCTGATGGCGATGGGCGCCGACGACGACCGGGCCCGTTCGTCGCTGCGTTTCACGCTCGGACACACCAGCACCGGCGCGGACGTCGACGCGCTCATCGCGGCGCTGCCGGCCGCCGTGGAGCGGGCCCGGCGCGCGGCCGCCCTCCGCACGCCCCGCTGAGCCGGATACCCTCGGTGATGAGGACGAGGGGAGTCGGCTGGTGAGGGTTCTGGCGGCGATGTCGGGCGGGGTGGACTCCGCCGTCGCGGCGGCGCGGGCGGTGGAGGCCGGGCACGACGTGACCGGGGTACACCTGGCGCTGGCCCGCAACCCGCAGACCTACCGCACCGGCGCCCGGGGCTGCTGCACGCTTGAGGACTCCCGGGACGCCCGGCGCGCCGCGGACGTGCTGGGCATCCCGTTCTACGTGTGGGACATGGCGGACCGGTTCCACGACGACGTGGTCGACGACTTCGTCGCCGAGTACGCCGCCGGCCGTACCCCCAACCCGTGCCTGCGCTGCAACGAGAAGATCAAGTTCGCCGCGGTGCTGGACCGCGCGGTGGCCCTGGGCTTCGACGCGGTGGTGACCGGCCACCACGCCCGGCTCGGCCCGGACGGCCTGCTGCGGCGCAGCGTCGACGCGGCCAAGGACCAGTCGTACGTGCTGGCGGTGCTGACCCGCGCGCAGCTCGACCGGTCGATCTTCCCGCTCGGCGACTCCACCAAGGCCGAGGTGCGCGCGGAGGCCGCCCGGCGCGGGCTGGCCGTGGCCGACAAGCCGGACTCGCACGACATCTGCTTCATCGCCGACGGCGACACCCGGGGTTTCCTGGCCCAGCGGCTCGGCGAGGCGCCGGGTCAGGTGGTGGACGCGCTCACCGGCGCGGTGGTGGGTAACCACAGCGGCGCCTACCAGTACACCGTGGGCCAGCGGCGCGGGCTGCACCTGGACCGTCCCGCGCCGGACGGCCGGCCCCGCTACGTGCTCTCCATCACGCCCACGACCAACACCGTCACGGTCGGCCCGGCCGAGGCACTGGAGGTCTCCGCCGTGCGGGCCACCCGCCCGGTATGGACCGGCGGGCCGCGCCCGGACGGGCCGATCGAGTGCGAGGTGCAGCTGCGCGCCCACGGTGACGTGGTGCCCGCCGCCGTCTCGGTGGACGCGGACGGGCTGCACGCCGAGCTGCGCCGCCCGCTGCGCGGCGTCGCCGCCGGCCAGGCGATCGTGGCCTACCGCCCGGACCCGGCCGGAGACGTCGTCCTCGGCTCCGCCACCATCGCCGCCTGACGCTCCGCCGCGCCCCCGCACCGTCCCCGCGCGTCGCCCGCCCCCTTCGCGTCTGCGCCGATTCGTCCCGCGCTGACGGTTCCGCCGCCGGAGGCTCCCAGGGCCGCCCGCGAGCGCCTACAAACTTGATGGCGTGGATGAGTCACTGCGACGAACGACGGTCGCACCTTCGTCGGCGTGAACACATGCTTGTCTGTTTCTCGCTGAATCATCCACGCCATCAAGTTTGTAGGCCGCTCGGTGGTGTTCTCCAGGCGCCGGTCATCCGCCCTGACCTCGCGCTGCCCGCGCTGCCCGCGCTGCCCGCGCTGCCCGCGCTGCCCGCGCTGCCCGCGCTGCCCGCGCTGCCCGCGCTGCCCGCGCTGCCCGCGCTGCCGTGCCGGGTGTGCGGGTCGGCGCGGCGGATAGGCTGCGGCGGTGACTGACCAGCAGTGGCCCTGGCCGGCCGGGGCGGCGACCGGAATCGGCTCGCTGCCCGGCACCGACATCGCCGAGGCGCAGCGGATCGTGCTCGGTGAGCTGCCCGCGCTGCCGCACCTGCCGGAGCTGCCCGCCCGGGGGCCGGGCGCGGACCTCGTCGGTCGCACCGCCGGCCTGCTCGTCGAACTGCCGGTCGAGCTGTACGCGGCCCGCTGGCGGATCGCCGCACGTCCCGGGCGGGACCTGCGCCGCGCCCGTGACCTGATGGAACGCGATCTCGACCAGCTCGCCGAGCAGGCCGAGGAGTACGCCGGTCCGGTCAAGGTCCAGGTCGCCGGCCCGTTCACCCTGGCCGCCGCGCTGGAACTGCCGCTCGGCGGCCGGGTGCTGCGCGACCCGGGCGCGGTGCGTGACCTCGCCGGCTCGCTCGGAGAAGGGCTGCGCGGGCACGTGGCGGCGGTGGCCCGGCGGCTGCCCCGCGCCGAGGTGCTGCTCCAACTCGACGAGCCGTCGCTGCCGGCGGTGCTGGCCGGCCGGGTGCCCACCGAGAGCGGCTTCGGGACCCATCGGGCGGTGGAGACCGAGGTGGCGCGGGCGCTGCTGCGCGACGTGCTCGACGCGGCCGGGGTCCCCACCCTGGTGCACTGCTGCGCGCCGGACGTACCGCTGGAGCTGATCCGCTCCGCCGGCGCGACCGGCGTCGCCCTCGACCTTTCCCTGGTCACGGCGCTGGACCCGCTCGGCGAGGCGATCGACGCCGGGCTCGGCCTGCTGGCCGGCGCCGCGCCCACCCGGCCGCCCTCGTCCGGCCGGGCGCCGACGTCCGCCGAGGTCGCCGACCGGGTCCGCCGGGTCTGGGACCAGCTCGGGTTCCCGCGCCGCCGGCTGGCCGAGCAGGTCGTGGTGACGCCCGCCTGCGGCCTGGCCGGCGCCACCCCGGCGTACGCCCGGGCGGTGCTGGCCGCCTGCCGCGACGCCGGCCGGCGGCTCGCCGAGCAGTGACGTTTTCCTGTCGTACGCCGGGGGCAGGATGGACCGCATGATCGGACGACTGCGTTCCACCGTGATCGACTGCCCCGATCCGCGCGCGCTCGCCGGCTTCTACGCCGAGCTGCTCGGGCTGCCGCTGATCGAGGAGAACTCGGACGGCGACGACTGGGTGGTGCTCGGCGGCCCGCCGGGGGAGCAGCCCCGGCTGGCCTTCCAGAAGGCGCTCGACCTGCTCGCCCCCGCCTGGCCCGACCCGGAACGGCCGCAGCAGTTCCACCTGGACGTGACGGTGGACGACATCGAGGCGGCGGAGAAGGCGGCGCTGGCTCTCGGCGCCCGGCGGCTGCCGGGTGAGGGCGACGGCTGGCGGGTCTACGCCGACCCGGCCGGCCACCCGTTCTGCCTCTGCTGGGACTGACCGGGCGGGGCTTGCGCGGCGGGTGCATGATCACCACCGTGACCGCCTCCACCGACCGTCGCGCCGCCGGGTCGCTCTTCGGCCTCGCCTACGGCGACGCCCTGGGCAAGCCGACCGAGTTCCTCACCGTCACCGAGATCGTCCGGCGCTACGGGCCGGCCGGCCCGCGCGAGCTGGCGGGCGACCCGGCGCTGGTCACCGACGACACCCAGATGGCGCTGGCGGTGGCGTGGGCGCTGCACGACGCGCCCGTGCTCACCGCGGAAGCGGTCGAGCCGCTGCTACGGCAGCGCTTCCTCGACTGGGCGGCGAGCCCCGAGAACAACCGCGCGCCGGGCATGACCTGCCTGCGGGCCTGCGCCGAGCTGAGCCGAGGAACCCGGTGGCAGGAGGCCACGGTCGCCGGCTCGAAGGGGTGCGGCGCGAACATGCGCGTCACCCCGGTCGGGCTGCTCGACGTCGACCTCGACACGATGGCCGGGCTGGCCCAGCTCCAGGCCGGTCTCACCCACGGCCACCCGACCGGGCTGGCGGCGAGCGAGCTGACCGCGTACGCGGTCCGGCTGTTGCGCGACGGCGCGGCGCTGCCGGACCTGCCCGGCCTGCTCACCGCGCGGGCCCACGAGCAGCGCGTGGTCTACCGGGGCGACTGGCTCGGCGACCTGTGGCAGCGGCCCGGCGCCACCACCGCCGCCGAGTTCGTCGCCCGGGGCTGGGACGACTGCCTGCGGGTGCTCGGCCGGCTCGACGCGGCGCTGGCCCGCCCGGACGACGGGGGCGACCCGTGCCGGCTCACCGGCGAGGGGTGGATCGCCGAGGAGGCGCTCGCGACCGCGCTGCTCTGCGCGCTGCGGCACCCGGACGACCCGGTAGGCGCGCTGGCCCGGGGCGCCACCACCGCCGGTGACTCCGACTCCATCGCCGCGTTGGCCGGCGCGTTCGTCGGCGCCGCACATGGCATGGACGCCTGGCCGGCGGCCTGGTCCTCCCGGATCGAGTACGCCGACCAGCTCACCGCCCTGGCCGACGCGTTCGGCTGAGCGCCCGCACCGTCACGCGGTGAGGTGGGGCAGGCGGCGCACGCCCCGCCAGACGCCGGCGTCGCAGTCGCCGGCCTTGTCCTCGAACGCCGTCAACGGCACCGGGATTGGCGCGCTGACGTCCAGCCAGCTGTCGTGCTCGGCGTCGGCGTCCCAACCCCGGGTGGGGACGGGCACGTGGTCGTCCCGGTCCGACTTGTCCTGGCTGGTGATCTTCAGAACCTCGGCGTCGGCGCCGTCGACGCGCAGCACCAGGCAGGGGCGCACCTTCGAACCGGTGCCGTCGGCGTAGGGCACGTCGGCCCACCAGATCTCGCCCGGTCGCGGGCGGTCCCGGTCCGGCCGCCCCGCGTCGCGCGGCCGGGGCGGGGCGCTGGTCCGGCCGCCGCCGGTCCGGCCACCGCCCGGCCGGCCGCCACCGCCGGCCCCCGGTCGCCGGCGATCCCCGGACCGGCCGGCCCCGGACGATCGGTCGGCGGACCGGCGGCGCCACTCGCTCCACAGCCATCCCGCCACTACACAGGCCACGATCGTCAGCCCCCAGAGCAGCCCGTCGCGCATCCGTACCCCGCCTTCCGTCCGTTTCGGCCCACCGCCGCCGCCGCGATCGTCGCACGGTCGCGGCCGGTCCGCCCGGCCGGCGCGGCGCGCGCCGTCCCGCCCCCGGTGTGCCTGCTCAGACCGGGTGGCCGGACGGGTGTCACAGCTGACCGTTACGGTTCGGGGGTAGCACGAGCACGGGAGGTCGACAGCGGTGTCCGAAGGCGGCGTGTCCGAAGAAGCGGTTCCCCAGACGGTCGACGCCGCCCAGGAGGCGGCGGCCGGCGCCGAGCCGACCCCGGCGGCCCGGGAGCGGCACGCCACGTTGAGCCAGGAGCTCACCGAGCACCAATACCGCTACTACGTGCTGGACGCGCCGACCGTCACCGACGCGGAGTTCGACAGGCAGTTGCGCGAGCTGGAGGCGTTGGAGGCGGAATACCCCGCGCTGCGCACCCCTGACTCGCCCACCCAGCGGGTCGGCGGCACGTTCTCCACCGACTTCACCGCGGTCACCCACGCCGAGCGGATGCTCTCGCTCGACAACGCGTTCGCCGACGAGGAGCTGGCCGCCTGGGCCGAGCGGGTCGAGCGCGACGCCGGCGGCCCGGTGCCCTACCTGTGCGAGCTGAAGGTCGACGGGCTGGCGATCAACCTGACCTACGAGAAGGGCCGGCTGGTGCGGGCCGCCACCCGGGGCGACGGCCGCACCGGCGAGGACGTCACCGCCAACGTGCGCAGCATCCGAGGCGTGCCGGCCCGGCTCACCCCGGCCGACGACTTCCCCGACGTGCCGGAGCTGCTCGAGGTGCGCGGCGAGATCTACTTCCCGGTGGCCGGGTTCGCCGACCTCAACGCCAGCCTGGTCGAGCAGGGCAAGGCGCCGTTCGCCAACCCCCGCAACGCCGCCGCCGGCAGCCTCCGGCAGAAGGACCCGAGGATCACCGCGTCCCGGCCGCTGCGCCTGGTCGTGCACGGCATCGGCGCCCGCAGGGGCTACCGGCCGGAGGCCCAGTCGGCGGCCTACGCCGCGCTCAAGGCGTGGGGGCTGCCCACCAGCGACCGCTGGAAGGTGGTGGACGACCTGGCCGGGGTGGCGGAGTACATCGCCTACTACGGCACGCACCGCCACGACGTCGAGCACGAGATCGACGGCGTGGTGGTCAAGGTCGACCCGGTCTCCATCCAGGGCCGGCTCGGCTCGACCAGCCGCGCGCCCCGCTGGGCGATCGCCTTCAAATACCCGCCGGAGGAGGTCAACACCACGCTGCTCGACATCGACGTCAACGTCGGGCGCACCGGCCGGGTCACCCCGTTCGCGGTGCTGGAGCCGGTCCGGGTGGCCGGCTCCACGGTCGCGCTCGCCACCCTGCACAACGCCCGCGAGGTGGAGCGCAAGGGCGTGCTGATCGGCGACACGGTGGTGCTGCGCAAGGCCGGCGACGTCATCCCCGAGGTGCTCGGCCCGGTGGTCGAGCTGCGCCCGCCCGACGCCCGGGCGTTCGTCATGCCGACCACCTGCCCGGCCTGCGGCACCCCGCTCGCGCCGGCCAAGGAGAGCGACGTCGACATCCGCTGCCCCAACTCCCGCAGTTGCCCGGCGCAACTGCGGGAGCGGGTCTTCCACCTGGCCGGGCGCGGCGCCTTCGACATCGAGGTGCTCGGCTACAAGGGCGCCGCCGCGCTGCTCGACGCCGGCGTCATCACCGACGAGGGTGACCTGTTCGGCCTCGACGCCGAGCAGCTCGGCCGCTCGCCGTTCTTCGTCAACAAGGACGGCACGCTCGGCACCAACGCCACCAAGCTGCTCGACAACCTCGCCGTGGCCAAGGAGCGCGACCTGTGGCGGGTGCTGGTGGCGCTCTCCATCCGGCACGTCGGCCCGACCGCGGCCCAGGCGCTCGCCCGGCACTTCCGGTCGATCACCGCGATCGAGGCGGCCGCCGAGGAGGAGCTGTCCTCGGTGGACGGCGTCGGTCCGACAATCGCCGCCAGCCTCAAGGAGTGGTTCGCCGTCGACTGGCACCGCGACGTGGTGCGCAAGTGGGCCGAGGCCGGCGTCCGGATGGCCGAAGAGGCCGGTGACGAGGGGCCTCGGCCGCTCGACGGGGTGACCGTCGTGGTCACCGGCACGCTTGCCGGGTTCAGCCGCGACCGGGCCGCCGAGGAGATCCAGAACCGGGGCGGGAAGGTCACCGGGTCGGTCTCCAAGAAGACCGGCTTCGTGGTGGTCGGCGACAACCCCGGCTCCAAGGCCGACAAGGCGGCCACGCTGAAGCTGCCGATCCTCGACGAGGACGGGTTCCGGGTGCTGCTGGACTCCGGCCCGGAGGCGGCCCGGGCGGTGGCCCGGGTGGAGGGCTGAGGGCCGCCCGCGGCGTATACCAACTTAATTACGACTACGACCGATTCGTGGCTGTCGTGTCGGGGAAAGTGGCCCGGAGGGCGTTTCATTGGCGTACGGCGTGTGACGGCGCTCGCCGTGACCGCTCCCGGGAGGTGTGATGGCGACGGGCGACCCGCGCAACTCCGTCCCGCCCGGGCGGGCCCGGCCGTTCTTCGGCTTCGTCGGCGCGGTCGGCGCCGCCGCCGTGCTCGTCTCGGCCGGCCCGCTGGCCGCGCTTTCCGGCCGGCTGGCCGAGCTGCCTGTCGCGTTCTGGACCATGGCGGCGCTCGCCGTCGTCTGCGACGCCCGTCCGTTCGTCCCGCCGGGGCGCCGGCAGACCTCGGCGTTGTTCCCGTCGACCTGCTTCACCTTCGCCATCCTGCTCGGCTGGGGGCTGGGTCCGGCGGTGGCGGTGCAGGCGGTCGCGGTCGCGGTGTCCGGCTGGCGCCTCGGCTACGCCGCCTGGCGCACCGGCTTCAACGCCGCCCAGTACGCGTGCGCGCTCGCCGCCGCGTACGCGGTCAGCCGCTTCGGCGTGGGCGAGCTGTTCGACGGCGGCCGGCTGCACTGGACCGACGTGGCGGCGCTCGGCGGTGCCACGGTGGCCTGGTTCGCGGTCAACTACGGCCTGGTCAATACCGCGATCCGGCTGCGCTTCGGTGACCGGTGGTGGCCCAGCGTCCGGCTCGGGCTGGCCTACGAACTGCTCTCCACCGGTTCGCTGCTGCTGCTCGCGCCGGTGCTGGTGGCCGCCGCGCGGGCCAGCGCGGCGCTGATCCCGCTGGTGCTGGTGCCGCTCTTCGCGGTCTACCGGATGGCCCGGCTCTCCGCCGAACGGGAACAGCTCGCCGACGTGGACCCGCTCACCGGGCTGCCCAACCGCAAGGCGTTGCTCACCGAGGTCGCCGAGCAGGTGCACGTGCACGCCGAGCGGGCCGCCCGGGGCGAGCCGGACGCCCACCTGGCCCTGCTGCTGCTCGACCTCGACCGGTTCAAGCACGTCAACGACGCGCTCGGGCACGCGGTGGGCGACCGGCTGCTGGTCGAGGTGAGCGCCCGGCTGATCGACGTCGCCGACGAGGGTGAGCTGGTGGCGCGGCTCGGCGGCGACGAGTTCGCCATCGTCGTACCCCGGTTGGCCGGTGTCGAGGAGGCCCGCGAGCGGGCCGACCGGGTGGTTGCCGCGCTCGCCGAGCCGGTACCGCTGGACGGGCTGCCGCTGGACGTCGGCGGTTCCATCGGCGTCGCGCTCTTCCCCGACCACGGCGAGGACTTCGCCACCCTGATGCGGCACGCCGACGTCGCCATGTACGACGCCAAGCACCGCAACGACACCGTCGCGGTCTACGCGCCGGAGTCCGACCACAACTCGGCCGAGCGGTTGAGTCTCCTGGCCGACCTGCGTCGGGTGCTGGAGTCCCCGGCGTCCGGGCCGCCGGAGGAGCCCGTGGGTGTACGCGGCGGTGACGGCGCGGCGCTGACGCCGAGCCTGCCCGCCGCCCGACCGGCTCGCGACGAGCGGCGGTCCCACGACGACGGGCCCGGCGGGGTGCGACCCGGCGCGGGGCCGTCCCGCTGGCGGCTGCGGCGCCGCCGGGACCTCGTCGAGGCGCGCGCCGACGACGAGCTGATCGACCGGATCCTCACCGGCGCCGACCCGATCCGACGCCGGGCCTCCCGCGGCGGCGCGCCCGCCGGTCCGGTCGGCGCCGGAAGCGTGGACACCGCACCGGCCGCCCCGGCGGCACCGGCCGACCCGGTGGCGTCCGCCGAGGTCACGCCGGGCGCGTCGGCCGTCGAGGTGCGGACGCCCGGTGCGGTCGCCGGGGCCGCGACGACAGTCGAGCGTCCGGGCGGCGAGCCGACCGCCTCCGGCGCCGAGCCGGCCGCGTCCGCAGGCGTGCCCGGCGTGTCCGGTGGCGAGAGCGCCGGGTCCGGCGGCCGGCACGGGGCGCCCGACCCGGACGATCCGGCCGGCGACCCGGGCGAGATCACCATGTACTACCAGCCGCAGATCGCCATCGCGACCGGCGAGGTGGTCGGCGTGGAGGCGCTGCTGCGCTGGCGGCATCCGCGCCGGGGCATGGTCGACCCGGGGGAGCTGATCCAGGTCGCCGAGCAGAGCGCGGTCATGCGGCTGCTCACCCGCCGGGTGGTGGACGACGTGGTGGAGCAGGTCGCCAAGTGGTCCGCGGCCGGGCTGACGTTGCGCGCCGCGCTCAACGTCAGCGTGCGGGACCTGCACACCGGCGAGATCGCCGAGCAGATCGCCGACCGGCTGACCCGCTACGGCGTCCCACCGGAACGGCTCCAGGTGGAGATCACCGAGGGCGCGCTGATGGCCGACCCCCGGCGGGTGCTGGCCAGCATCACCCAGTTGCACCGGATCGGGGTGGGCATCGCGCTCGACGACTTCGGCACCGGTTACTCCTCCCTGCAGCACCTGCGCCGGCTGCCGCTGTCCGAGGTGAAGGTGGACCGGTCGTTCGTGCTGGGCATGGCGGACGACCCGGACGACGCGGCGATCGTCCGCTCGATGATCGAGCTGGCCGGCGCGCTCGGGCTGCGGGTGGTGGCCGAGGGCGTGGAGGACGAGCGCACCTGGCGGCTGCTGCACGCCGCCGGCTGCGACGTGGCACAGGGCTGGTTCCACGCCCGGCCGATGCCGGCGGAGGACCTCGTCACCTGGCTGTCGCGGTACCGCCCGGTGCGACCGGCCCCGGCGGAGGCGGCCGGTCGGGGCGCGGCGGCTGAGGGGGAGTCGAAGGCGTCGTCGTGACGGCGGGACAATAGACTCGCTCCGGTCACCGCGCGTCATCGTTCGCCGTCGCGCGCGGCCCGCACACCGAAGACGTCTCAGGACAGCCACGAAGGGGGCACCCGATGGCCGCCATCTCCCGCGAGGAGGTCGCGCACCTCGCGCGACTGTCGCGGCTCGCCGTCACCGAGGAGGAGTTGGACACCTTCGCCGGTCAGCTGGACGTGATCCTCCAGTCGGTCGCGCAGGTCGGCGAGGTCGCCGCGGCGGACATTCCGCCGACGTCCCACTCGGTGCCGTTGACAAACGTGCTCCGCGAGGACGTGGTGACGCCGAGCCTGACCCCGCAGGAGGTGCTGTCGGGTGCGCCCGACGCCGAGGAGCAGCGGTTCCGCGTCCCGCGGATCCTGGACGAGGATGTGGCCTCATGACCGACGTGACCAAGCTCAGCGCCGTCGAGATCGCCGGGCTCGTCGCCAACGGTGACGCCTCCGCCGTCGAGGTCACCCGCGCCCACCTCGACCGGATCGGCGCCGTGGACGACCGGGTGCACGCGTTCCTGCACGTCGACACCGACGGGGCGCTGGCCGCCGCGAAGGCGGTGGACGAGCGCCGGGCCGCCGGCGAGGAGCTGGGCCCGCTGGCCGGCGTGCCGGTCGCGGTCAAGGACGTGCTCACCACGAAGGGCGTGCCGACCACCGTCGGGTCGAAGATCCTCGAAGGCTGGCGTCCGCCGTACGACTCGACGATCGTGGAGCGGCTGCGCGCCGCCGGCACGGTGATGCTCGGCAAGACGAACATGGACGAGTTCGCGATGGGCTCCTCCACCGAATACTCGGCGTACGGGCCGACCCGCAACCCGTGGGACACCGGGCGCATCCCGGGCGGCTCCGGCGGCGGCAGCGCGGCGGCGCTGGCCGCGTACGAGGCGCCGCTGTCGATCGGCTCGGACACCGGCGGCTCGATCCGCCAGCCCGGCGCGGTCACCGGCACCGTCGGCGCGAAGCCCACCTACGGCGGCACCTCCCGGTACGGCCTGGTGGCGTTCTCGTCGTCGCTGGACACGCCCGGCCCGTGTGCGCGTACCGTGCTGGACGCCGCGCTGCTGCACCGGGTGATCGGCGGCCACGACCCGCGCGACTCCACCTCGATCCCGGCCCCGGTGCCGGACGTGGTGGGCGCCGCGAAGCTCGGCGCGAGCGGCGACCTGACCGGGGTGAAGCTCGGTGTGGTCACCGAGTTCACCGGTGAGGGCGCGGAGCCGGGCGTGATGGCCGCGTTCCGCGAGTCGGTGGAGGCGCTGGCCAAGCTGGGCGCGGAGATCGTGGAGATTTCCTGCCCGCACTTCAGGTACGCGCTGCCGGCCTACTACCTGATCGCGCCGAGCGAGTGCTCCTCCAACCTGGCCCGGTTCGACGGCGTCCGGTTCGGCCTGCGGGTCGGCGACGACGGCAACCGGTCGCTGGAGGAGGTCATGTCGCTGACCCGCGAGGCCGGCTTCGGCCCCGAGGTGAAGCGCCGCATCATGATCGGCACGTACGCGCTCTCCTCGGGCTACTACGACGCCTACTACGGCCAGGCGCAGAAGGTCCGCACGCTGATCACCCGCGACTTCACCAGCGCGTTCGAGCAGGTGGACGCGCTCATCTCGCCGACCACGCCGTTCGTGGCGTTCCCGATCGGCGCGCGCACCTCGGACCCCTACCAGATGTACCTGGCGGACCTGTTCACCATTCCGACCAACCTCTACGGCGGCCCGGCCATCTCGGTGCCGTGCGGGCTGTCCGAGGGGCTGCCGGTCGGCCTGCAGATCATGGCCCCGACCATGGCGGACGACCGGATGTACCGGGTCGCCGCCGCGCTGGAGTCCAGCGTCGGCACGTTCACCCCGCCGGCTCTCTGAGTCCACCACCGATCGGCGTCGACGGACCTCCGTCGGCGCCGATCGGCTCTTCCGAGGGGACCGGCGCCGAGTCGAGGTAACGCCGGGCCTCCCGGATGCCGCGCCGACGCCACCACGCCGCGCCCGACCAGCCCACCACGAGCGCGGAGGCGACCAGCCGGGTGGACCACCGGGTGGCGCCGACGAGCACCACCGCCTGGAACGCCGCCAGCACGACACAGAACCACACGTACCAGCGCTGGCCGAGCCGACGGCGGGCCTCCCGGCGGGCGGCGGCGTCGACGGCCGCGTCGGTGGTCCGGCCCGTGCGCAACGCGTCCCGCGCCGCCGCGGTCGGGCTCGCCTCGGCGGTACGCATCCGCGGCGCCAGCCACCTGCCGAGCAGCAGCGCCGCCCCGGCGCCGACGACGGCGGGTATCGTCGTGATGGCGACCATGCCCACCACGTCCTGGAAGTCGTAGTCGCCGTCCGCCACCCAGATCCCGGTCAGCAGCGCGGGCAGGCCGAGCGCCACCGCCCCGGCCACCAGCACCGAGCCGGTCGTCACGCGACCCCTGCTCACGGGTTCCCCCGCCCGCGCCGCCGGGAACCCGTCACCCACCGCGCCACGAGCAGCCCGAGCAGCGCACCGACGACGCCGGGCAGCACGCTGACGAGCAGCAGGGCACCGAAACTCTCCGGTGACCTGTCGTCGGAGAAGTACCAGCGGGTCGCGCTGATCGCCACCGCCACGACGAAAACGGCGGCCACGCCCACCAGCACCTGCCGCACGTTCATGGAGCGAGGCGGCGCCGGTGATCCGCCGTGTTCGTCGCGTACCGTCGAGTCGTCCCCCGTATTCGTCATCCTCGACACGTACCCCCGGGTCGTTCCTCGCATGCCGGCGCGGCGGGCCCTCGCGCGGCGATCTCGAAGCCCGGCAGCGGGGTGGCCGGGCCAGCCGATTAGGCTGGAACGGTTCTGTCCGGATCGCGCCTGGAGCTCAGATGACGACGACACTGCCCGCGTACGACGAGGTCGTCGCGCGCTACGAACCGGTGATCGGCCTGGAGACCCACGTCGAGCTGGGCACGAACACCAAGATGTGGTGCGGCTGCCCGACCGACTTCGGCGGCGAGCCGAACACCCGGGTCTGCCCGGTCTGCCTGGGCCTGCCCGGTTCGCTGCCGGTGGCCAACAAGGCGGCGATCGAGGCGACGATCCGGATCGGCCTGGCGCTGAACTGCTCGATCGCGCAGTGGTGCCGGTTCGCCCGGAAGAACTACTTCTACCCGGACATGCCGAAGAACTTCCAGATCAGCCAGTACGACGAGCCGCTCTGCTTCGACGGCTACCTGGACGTCGAGGTCGACGGCGAGCTGGTGCGCATCGGCATCGAGCGGGTGCACCTGGAGGAGGACACCGGCAAGACGCTGCACGTCGGCGGCGCCACCGGTCGCATCCACGGCGCCACCGAGTCGCTCGTCGACTACAACCGGGCCGGCATCCCGCTGGTGGAGATCGTCACCAAGCCGATCCCGGGCACCGGCGCGCTCGCCCCGGAGATCGCCCGGGCGTACGTCGCGGAGCTGCGCGACGTGATCCGCTCGCTGGGCGTCTCGGACGTCCGGATGGAGGAGGGCTCGCTGCGCTGCGACGTCAACACGTCGCTGAACCTGCCCGGCGCGGAGTGGGGCACGCGCACCGAGACCAAGAACGTCAACTCGCTGCGCTCGGTCGAGCGGGCGGTCCGCTCGGAGATGCTGCGCCAGGCGTCGGTGCTCGACGCGGGCGGCCGGATCGTGCAGGAGACCCGGCACTTCCACGAGGACACCGGCGACACCACGTCGGGCCGGTCCAAGGAGACTGCCACCGACTACCGCTACTTCCCGGAGCCGGACTTGGTGCCGCTGGCGCCGGACACCGCCTGGGTGGCCGAGCTGAAGGCCGCCCTGCCGGAGCTGCCGCGCCTGCGCCGTAAGCGGATCCAGCAGGACTGGGGCCTGTCCGACCTGGACATGGAGTCGGTGGTCAACGCCGGCGCGGTCGAACTGATCGAGGCGACCGTGGCCGCCGGGACCACCCCGGCCGCGGCCCGCAAGTGGTGGCTGGGCGAGCTGTCCCGCCGGGCCAACGAGACAGGCGTGGAGCTGGCCGACGTGGGCGCCACCCCGGCGCAGGTGGCCGAGCTGCAGGGCCTGGTCGACGCCGGCAAGCTCAACGACAAGCTGGCCCGCGCCGTGCTGGAGGGCGTGGTGGCCGGCGAGGGCTCGCCGACCGAGATCATGACCAACCGCAACCTGGAGGTCGTCTCCGACACCGGCGCGCTCACCGCCGCGGTGGACGAGGCGATCGCCGCCAACCCGGCCATCGCCGACAAGATCCGCAGCGGCAAGGTCGCGGCGGCCGGCGCGCTTGTCGGCGCGGTCATGAAGACCACCCGCGGCCAGGCGGACGCGAAGACCGTCCGCGACCTGATCCTGGAGCGCCTCTCCGCCGCCTGACGTGCAAGGAAGGGCCCCTTCTTAACGCCTGGTGCATAAGAGGGGGCCCTTCCTAACACCTCACCCCCACACCGAGGGCGTCAACGGCGACGCCCGGATGGAGACACCGTGAACGATGACGTCCTCGACGAGATCCAGCGCCGGGTGCTCTGGCTCGCCACCCGCATCGTCGACGCGGCCAACCACGACCGGGACACCGGCGACGGGGTGAAGGTCGGCGGCCACCAGGCGTCCAGCGCCTCGCTGGTCACCGCGATGACCGCGCTCTGGTTCCAGCACCTCGACGCCGAGGACCGGGTGGCGGTCAAGCCGCACGCGTCCCCGGTCTTCCACGCCATCCAGTACCTGCTCGGCAACCTGGACCGCTCCTACCTGCCGAAGCTGCGGGCCCGGGGCGGCCTCCAGTCCTACCCGTCGCGCACCAAGGACCCGGACGAGGTGGACTTCTCCACCGGTTCGGTCGGCCTGGGCGCGGCCGCGCCGCTGTTCGCCGCCGTCACCCGCCGCTACGTCGACGCGCACTTCGGCGAGCGCCCGCACTCCCGGTTCGTCGCGCTGATCGGCGACGCCGAGCTGGACGAGGGCAACATCTGGGAGGCGGTCGCCGACCCGGCCACCACCGGACTGGGCAACGTGATGTGGCTCGTCGACTTCAACCGGCAGTCGCTGGACCGGGTCGTGCCCGGCATCCGGATCAACCAGTGGCGCGGCCAGTTCGAGGCCGCCGGCTGGCACGTCGTGGAGGTCAAGTACGGCCGCAAGCTGGCCGAGGCGTACGCCCGGCCGGGCGGGTCGGCGCTGCGCGACTGGATCGACCGGATGCCGAACGAGCAGTACCAGTCGCTGTTCGGGCTGGCCGGGCCGGCCCTGCGCAAGCAGTTCCTGGACGGCGCGCCGGCCGAGGTGGCCGCGTTCGTCGCCGACATCGCCGACGACGAGCTGGGCCCGCTCGTCACCGACCTGGGCGGGCACGACGCGCAGGCGATGCTCGACGCGTACGCCCAGTGCGACGCGGTCACCGACCGGCCCAGCGTGGTCTTCGCCTACACGGTCAAGGGCTGGGGCCTGCCGATCGCCGGCAATCCGCGCAACCACTCGGCGCTGCTGAGCACCGAGCAGGTCGACGCGCTGCGCGCCGCGCACGGCCTGACCCGCGACACCGAGTGGGACCGCCTCGACCCGGCGTCCCCGGCCGGCGTCCGGGCCGGCGAGCGCCGGGAGGCGCTGTCCCGCGCGCCGCGCGAGCGGGCGCTGGGCGTCACCGTCCCGGAAACCACGAGGGTACGCGTCAACAAGCCGGTCTCTACCCAGGAGGTCTTCGGCCGGGTGCTCGTCGACCTGGCCCGCGATCCGCAGGTGGCGCCCTATCTGGTGACCACCGCGCCGGACGTGGCCACCTCGACCAACCTGGCCGGGTTCATCAACAAGACGGGCGTGTTCGCGCCGACCGAGCAGCGTTCCTGGACCGAGGACCGGATGCTGCGCTGGACGGAGAGCCCCGCCGGGCAGCACATCGAACTGGGCATCTCGGAGATGAACCTGTTCCTGCTGCTGGGCCAGCTCGGCCTGTCGTGGGACCTGTCCGGGCAGCCGCTGCTGCCGGTCGGCACGGTCTACGACCCGTTCGTGCTGCGCGGGCTGGACGCGTTCCTCTACGGCACCTACTCGGGTTCCCGGTTCGTCGTCGCCGGCACCCCGTCCGGCATCACGCTGGCGCCCGAGGGTGGCGCGCACCAGTCCACCATCACCGCCTCGGTGGGCCTGGAGCTGCCGGGCGTGACGTTCCTGGAGCCCGCGTACGCCGGCAGCCTCGACTGGCTGCTCTGCGACGCGCTCGGGCAGATCGCCGGTGGCGGTGCGCCGGCCGCCACCGCCGCGCCGGCCGAGGACGGGGCGTACTACTTCCGGCTCAGCACCCGGCCGGTCGACCAGGCGCCGTTCGAGGCGGCCCGGGCCCGGCTCGGTGACGCGGTGCTGCGCCGGCAGGTGGTGGCCGGCGCCTACCGGCTGGTCGACGCGCACCAGGCGTACCCCGAACTGGCGGACGCCCCGGTCGTGCAGCTCGCCGCGTCCGGCGCGGTGCTGCCGGAGGTCCTGGCCGCCGCCGCGGAGCTGGCGGAGGAGGGCGTCGCCGCGCACGTGGTGGACGTGACCAGCCTGGACCGCCTCTACCGGGCGTGGCAGCGGACGCTGCGCCAGGGCGTGCGGACCGCCACCGTGCCGAGCGTGCCCGGCGCGCTGCGGTCGGCGTTCGCCGACCGGGTGCCGGTGGTCACCGTGCACGACGCGGCCTCACACGCGATGGCCTGGTTGGGTTCGGCGGTCGGGGCGCCTGCGGTGCCGCTCGGGGTGGACGAGTTCGGCCAGTCCGGCACCGTCCGGGAGCTGTACGAGCTGCACGACCTGCTGCCCGGCAGCATCGTCAACGCCGCGCTGGCCGCACTCGCCCTGCGCTGACCCGACGCCCCGACGACGCCCCGAGCGCCGGGAGGACCGCTCAGCCGGTGGTGGTCGGGCTCGGCGAGGTGGCGCTCGACGACGGCGCGGGCGACTCCGACGGGCCGCGGGTGGGCGTGGGGGTGACCGGCACCTCGTCGCCGCGGGCCGGGTCCCGGATCACGTGCCGCTCCAGGTTGACCTGCGACTGACCGGTGCCGCCGACGGTGATCTCGTCGTACGCCTGGAGCAGTTTCTGCTGGTCGAAGTAGAGCACGGTCATGGTCAGCGGGGTGGGCTTCTCACCCTCCAGGCCGCGCAGCCCGGCGCCGCCGGTCGAGCCCTCCACCATCAGCGTCGTCGGCTGCTTGCCCGGCGCCTGCGGCAGCTTCGACACCTGCCGGGCGTGGGTGTGCCCGGAGAGCACCAGCGGGCAGGTGCCGGAGAGCGGCCCGGCCGACGCCGGGTCGTGCACCAGCGCGACGTCCACCTTGCGCGGCGACTTCTCGACCGTGCGGGCGAGCTGCTCACCGGTGCCGATCACCTGGTCGGCGACGGCCGAGGTGAGGCCGCTGCCGGCCGGTGAGGTCTCCTTGTCCGGGGTGAACCGGGGGTCCCCGATGCCGGCGATGGTCAAGCCGGCCACCGTCGTGGTGGAGTTGTTCAGCACGATCGCGTTCGGCTGCTGGGCCACCGCCGCGGCGGTGCGCGGCGAGTCGTGGTTGCCCCGGATGAACACGTAGGGCTTCTTGAGCAGGCCGACCGAGCCGACGAAGGACGCCTCCGGCTCGCTGCCCCAGTCGGTCATGTCGCCGGTGTCGATCACCACGTCGATGCCGAACTGCTCGACCACCGTGCGGATCAACTGCCACCCGGTCGGGTTGAGGTGCATGTCGGAGACGTGCAGCACCCGGGTGGTGCCGGGGGAGGGCTGCACCACCGGCAGCGCGGAGACCGTGGTGTACAGCTTGCTGACGTTGCCGACCAGCCGCTGCAACTGCTCGGCGTACTTGGTGTAGTCGTTGGCGATCCGCCGCGCGTCACCCACGATCGCGGGCGCGTTGACCAGCAGGCCCTCGTACCTCGGTTCCTCGATCGCCTGCGGGCGCACGGTGGCGGCGGCCAGGCCGAGGCTGCCGGCGGTGATGGCCAGCGCCAGCCCGCCCGCCCAGGCGGTGCGGCGGACGTCGCGGAAGACGAGCCCGGCCAGGAGCAGGGTGGCCAGCACCGACGAGGCCAGCGTCTTCAGGCCGAGCCGCATCACGCCGTCGCGGACGTCCTGCACGGCCGACTGGCTGGCCCGGCTGATGCTCGCCGGGTCGTCGATCAGCGCCTCGGTGCGTCCCTGGTCGAGCGAGCCCACCTCGACGGTCAGATATGCCGGCCCGTCGTGGCTGTCCAGCAGCAGCGCACCCAGCGGCGGGATGTCGACGGTGGTGCCGCCGTCCAGCGACGGGCTGAGTTTGAGTTCCGCCCGGAACGGCCCGATGTCGGTGCCGACGTGGCCGCCGGCGTACGTGCCGACCACGATGCCGCCGAGCGCGACCGCGAGCAGGGCCAGCACCACACCCAGGCGGCGCAGCCGGTGGCCGGGCCGCCAGGCGGCGAGGCGGCGGGCACGCCCGGTCCCCGGGGACGTCGGGTCCCCGGCGCGCTGCTCTTCGTTCTCCTGGCCGTCCATGATGAGATTCTGACCTGCCCCGTGTGTGATCTTGGCAAACCCGCCGGAAGTGGATCAGCTCCGGCCGGCGCCGCCGTCCGCGAAGACCAGCCGCAGGATCCGGTCGTCCTCGGCGGCCGGTTTGCCCCGGCCGTCCCGGTTCGACGTGCTCACCCAGATCGAGCCGTCCGGCGCCACCGCGGCGGCGCGCAGCCGGCCGTAGCGGCCGGTGAGCAGCTCGCGCGGCTGGCCGAGGACGGTCCCGTTGCCGGCCAGCTCGACCAGCCAGAGCCGCTGCCCGCGCAGGCAGACGGTGACCAGCAGCCGGTCCACCGCGGCCAGGCCGGAGCAGGACGCGTCGGCGGTCCGCCACTGCACGATCGGGTTGACGTAGCGCTTGTCGTCGACGCGCCCCTCGACCTGCGGCCAGCCGTAGTTTCCGCCCTGGTTGATCTGGTTGATCTCGTCCCAGGTGTTCTGGCCGAACTCCACGGCGTACATCCGCTTGTCCGGCATCCAGGCGATGCCCTGCACGTTGCGGTGACCCGACGACCACACCGGGGAACCGGCGGTCGGGTTGCCCGGCGCCGGCTTGCCGTCCGGGGTGATCCGCAGGATCTTGCCGCCGAGGCTCTTCGGGTCCTGCGCGTTCGCGGTGCGCCCGGCGTCGCCGGTGCTCACGTAGAGGAAGCCGTCGGGGCCGAAGCCCAGCCCGCCGCCGTCGTGGTTGCCGGCCTTGGGGATGCCGGTGAGGATCGGCGTGGGCGTCTGACCCAGCCGTAGCTTCGCGACCCGGTTGTCGTCCTGGGCGGTGTAGTAGACGAAGACCGTGCGGTCGCGCGCGTAGGCCGGGGAGACGGCGATGCCGAGCAGGCCGCCCTCACCGCCGGGCACCACGCCCGGCACCGTCTGCACCGGCCGCACCTCGAGCCCGTCCGGCCCGGACTCCGGGCCGACCTGGAGGATCCGCCCGTTGTCGCGCTCGGTGACCAGCGCCGCGCCGTCGGGCAGGAAGGCGATCGCCCACGGCACCTCCAGACCCTTGGCCAGCACGGTGGCCACCACCTGCTGGCCGGCTCCGCCGGGGCTGGCCGTGGTCGACGGCGTCGGCAGGTTGGGCGGCTCGCCGGCCGGATCCGGCTCGGGCTCGCCGAGGGCGCAGCCGGCGGTGCCCAGCAGCAGCGCCGCGCAGGACACCGCCAGCGCCGTCCGGAGGCGGCGGACGCGGGGGTACGACAGACGCGGGCTCACCCGCCCCAGCCTAGCCGGACGACGCGGCGAACCGGGCGGCTCGGCGGTGCCGGTGTGCCGACGGGGTGTGCTCAGCCGGCGCGCAGGGCGAGCACGGCGACGTCGTCCTCGCGGCGGTCGGCGGCGCCGAGCAGGCGGTCGCAAAGGGCCTCCAGCGGTACGGCCGGGCCGTCCGCGGCGAGCCGTTCGAGCAGCTCCGCCTGCCCCTCGTCGATCGGCCGGTCCCGGCGCTCGATCAGCCCGTCGGTGTAGAGCAGCAGCGTGTCGCCCGGGGCGAGGACCAGCGTCCGGCCGGTGCGCCGGGGTGGACGGGCCAGGCCGAGCAGCGGGCCCCGTCCCGCCGCCACCGACACCGTGCCGTCGGCGCGGATCAGCAGCGGCGGCGGATGTCCGGCGTTGCACCAGCGCACCCGCAGCCCGCCGTCGTCCGGACGGATCCGGGCCAGCACGGCCGTCGCGACGGTGGGCACCCGCAGGCCGCCGATGGCGCGGTCGAGGTTGGCCACCAACGCCTCGGCCGGGTCGTCCCGCCCGTACGCGTTGCCCCGCACCAGGTTGCGCAACTGGCCCATGGTGGCCGCGGCCTCGATGTCGTGACCGGCGACGTCACCGATCGCGGCGACCAGTTCGCCGTCGGGCTGGACGAACGCGTCGTACCAGTCGCCGCCGACCTCGACCCGGTCCGCCGCCGGCAGGTAGCGGGCGGCCAACTCGATCCCGGGCACCGTCGGCAGCACCGGCAACATGCTGTGCTGGAGCACCTCCGCGACGTGCCGCTGCTCGCCGTAGAGCCGGCTGTTGCCGACCGCCTGGCCGGCCCGTACCCCGATGTCCTGCGCGGTCCGCAGGTCGCTCGCGTCGAAACCGCGCCGACCGGGGCGGTTGACGAGGGTGACCGCGCCGATCACCCGGTCGCTGACGGCGGCGGTGACCGGCACGGTGAGGTGGGAGCCGACGCCGAGCCGGTCGGCCAGCGGCACCAGCTCCGGGCGGGTGGTGCCGCGGGCCACGTCCTCGATGCCGGCGGCGCCGCGCATCACCGGCCGGCCGGTGCGCAGCACCGACCGGATCAGCGACTCCGGGCCGAGTCCGGTGACCAGCAGCTCGGCGAAGCGGGCCAGGTCGGCTTGCCGGTCGGGGTCCCGGTGCGCCCCGGTGACGCCGCGCGGCCGGCCGGCGGGGTCGACGAGCGTGATCACGCACCAGTCGGCGAGCAGCGGCACCATGGCGTGGGCGAGGCGGTCGACGGCGGTGGCCACGTCCAGCGTGCCGCCGAGCATCTCGCTCATCCCGGCCAGCATGGCGAGCCGGTCGTGCGCCTCCTCGGCGCGGCGGCGGGCCTGCTCGGCGCCGCGCACCGCGATCCGCAGCCGCAGCTCCGACGAGCAGGCGGCGGCCAGGTCGGCGAGGGTGCGCAGTTGTTCCTTCGTCCAGGCCCGGGGTTTGCTGTCGATCGCGCAGAGCGAGCCGAGGACCCGCCCGTCCAGGTCGGTCAGCGGCATCCCGGCGTACGCCACCACGGCCAGGTCCTCGATGGCGAGGTTCCGCCGTACCCGGGGGTAGAGCCGGGCGTCGGGCAGCACCATCGGCGCCTCGGTGTCGACGACGTGCTGGCAGAACGAGTGGCTGAGCGGGGTCTCCCGGCGGTCCGCCCAGGGCTGCGGCAGCCCGGTCTCACCGGGGAAGAACTGGCGGTGCGCGTCGACCAGGGAGACCAGCGCCACCGGCACGTCGAGCAGGTCGCCGACCAGCCGGGCGAACCTGTCGAACGCCTCGTCCGGCACCGCGTCGAGGCGGGTCTCGTCGAGCGACCGCAGCCGGTCGGGATCGGACAGCGCCGGAATCGGCGCCGCCTTCCGCTCCCGGCGGTCCTCGCTCATCGCCACCCGTCCTTCGCACGGGCCGCCGGCCGGCGCCCCGCCCTCGATTAAACCCTGTCGCACGTGTGTCCGACCCGCGGCGGGGCGTTCGTCACGGTCGACGCCGCGTTGACCTGCGGGTACGGATATCGTCGGCGCTCGTGAAGGCATGGATCCCGCACCCCGCCGGTCGCCGGCTGCTCGGCGCGCTGCCCCCCGACGTCACCGTGGAGCTGCTGGACGGCCCGGCTCGGCTCCCGTCGTCCCCGGCCGGGGTGCGGTTCTGGGTGCCGCCGTTCCTGTCCGGCCCGGATGCCGGCGCGCTCCTGACCGAGCTGCCGGACGTCGAGGTGGTGCAGCTCCTCTCCGCCGGCGCGGACGCGTGGGTGGGGCGGGTCCCGGCGGGCGTGACGCTCTGCGACGCCCGGGGCGTGCACGACTCGGCGACCGCGGAGTGGGTGGTCGCCGCGATCCTGTCGGCGCTGCGCGGCTTCGCGCCGCTGGCCCGCGCCCAGGCCCGCCACGAGTGGGCGTACGACGAGGTCGCGCCGACCGACGAGCTGGCCGGCAAGCGGGTGCTGATCGTCGGTGCCGGCTCGATCGGCGCGGCGGTACGCGCCCGGCTCGCCCCGTTCGAGGTCGACTTCACCCTGGTCGCCCGCACGGCGCGCCCGGACGAGGGGGTGCACCCGGTGGCGGAGCTGCCGGCGCTGCTGCCCGACGCCGACGTGGTGGTGCTGCTGGTGCCGCTGACCGAGCAGACCCGGGGTCTGGTCGACGAGCGCTTCCTCGCCGCGATGCCGGACGGGGCGCTGCTGGTGAACGCCGCGCGGGGTCCGGTCGCCCGCACCGAGGCGCTTGTCGCCGAGCTGGCGTCCGGGCGGCTGCGGGCCGCGCTTGACGTCACCGACCCGGAGCCGCTGCCGGCCGGCCATCCCCTGTGGGAGCTGCCGAACGTGCTGCTCACCCCGCACGTCGCCGGTTCGGTGCGTGGCCTGCTGCCGCGCGCGTACCGGCTGGTGGGGGAGCAGTTGCGCCGTTACGTGGCCGGCGAGGAGCTGGTGAACCGGGTGACGGACGGCTACTGACCTTCGTCGGACGGGCCGGCCTCGGCGCGCTCCCCGGGCAGGTGCTGGCCGGTGGCGGAGACCAGCCGGGGGAGGTCGGTGGCGCGTACCGCGGGCAGTGCCAGCACCTGACCGTCGTCGAGCCGGGCGACCGCCCGGCCGCGCGGGTCGCCGGCCAGCTCGACCACCCGGGCCCAGGGCACCCGCCGCTGCCCGACGAGGGCCCGCAGCCGCAGCTCCCGGGGGTCGGCGTCGGTGCCGGCCCGCCACGCCCAGAGCCCGGTCGCGAGCGGGACCAGCAGCACCCAGAGCAGCCACCAGCGGGCGGTGGCCAGCGGCAGCGCGCCGATGAAGGCGACGATCGCGGCGGCCAGGATGGCCTGGTTGTGGCGGAAACGGACGGTCTCGGCGCGGCTCACCCTCGAATGATCGCATCCGACCAGCTCACCCTCCCCTCCGGGCGACGGCGGCGGTTCTCTGTGACGCACGTCACTAGTCATGTTGCGTAACCGGTTGCTTCCGGGATCGTTCTTGGGCATGGCCGCAGCGATCCCCGCCGATGCGGCCGTGACGCCCCGTCGACCCTGCGCCGCAACCGCACCGCCCCGTGCCCCCTCACGAAGGCGACCGCCGTGCCCGTCACCCCTCCCGCCGGTCCCCACCGGTGGCTCGCACCGCCCGACCTCGCCGTCTCGCTCGTCGGCGCCCTCTTCCTGCTGACCGGCGTCGCCGGGATCGTGCCCGGCCCCGCCGCCGCGGCGCTCGTCGTCGCCGGAGGCTGCGCCCTCGCCTGCGTCCGGCTCGCCTGGCTGGCCGGCGTGCCACCCGCGCCGTCCGCGACCCCTGCCGGCACCCCGGCAGCGGACCGGCCCGGGCACGTCCGGCCGACGCCGCACGTCCGGCCGAGCCCACCGGGCCGGGTGCTCAGGTGGCGGGCCGACAGCTCACCCGTCGACCCGTCGGAGCCGACCGCCGGAGCGGGGCCGGTCGCCACGACCGGACGCCAGGCCCGCCGGGTCGCGCTGTCCCGCCGGGTCGCCGCGATCCTGGACGCCGCCGTCCTGGTCGCCGGCCTCACCGTCGCGGTGCTGCCGCTGAGCGATCCGGCGCACCGGCTGCCGGTCGCGCTTGCCGGGCTCGGCCTGGCCGCCTCGCTGCACGTCGCGGCGCTGCTCCGGCTGCCCGGCCGTTCCCGGTTGCCGGCCCGGGAACGCCTGCGCCGCACCGTCGACGTGCTCGCCCTCGGGGTCAGCCTGGTCTTCGCCGGCTGGATGCTGCTGCCGGTCGGCCCGGTGCCGCCGGCCGCGTTGGCCGCCAGCGTGGGCGGGGCGGTGACGCTCGCCGTGCTCGCCATGGCGGCGCTCGCCGAGCGCCACCGCCGGCCGGGCGCCGCGCGCTGTCACGCCGGGGCCGGTCTCACGCTTGTCGGGCTGGCGCTGCTGGTGGTGCTGCTGGCGTACGACGCGCCGGACCGGACGCTGTCGGCAGTCGCGCCGCCGGTGCTGGCCGGCGCGCTGCTCACCGCGGCCGGCGCGCGACGGATCTCGGCCGGCGAGCGACCGCAGCGGGGCGCCGCGCCGGCCGCCTGGCCGCGGCTCACCGCGCCCGCCGGCATCGCCGCCGTGGCCGCCGGGGTGCACCTGGGCGCGGCGGGGGAGTTCAGCCCGGCGGCGATGGCCCTCGGGCTGTCGGTCATCCCGCCGATCATGGTGGGTGAGCTGCTCGCCGCCGCCGACCAGCGCCGCCGGGTCGAGCGCCTGGTCGCCCGCGAGGCGTCGCTGCGGCGTCTGGTCGGCGACGGTGAGCCGGTGCCGCTGACCCGGGCCGAGCTGGTCCGGGCGCTGCCGCTGCGCAGTGGCGGCGCGCTGCTCGTGGTGGACCTGCACGGCGACGACGCGGCGGCGCCGGACGGGTCGCTGCTCACCGAGGTCGGGCGGCGGCTGCGCGCCGGCTGCGGCCGGCACGACCTGGTCGCCCGGATCGGCGAGACCGGGTTCGCCGTGCTCACCGACCTCGGGCCGGTGCCCGCGTACGCGTTGGGCATCCGGCTGCTCGCGGCGCTCGCCGAGCCGTACCCCAGGCCGGGCGGCGTGTCCCGGGTCCGGGTGAGCATCGGGCTGGCCGAGACCACCGGTGGCGACCCGGAGGACGTGCTGCGCCAGGCCGACCTGGCCCGGCGGCGGGCGGTGCAGCTCGGCCGGGACCGGGTCGAGTGGTACGACGCCTACCTGGAGGAGCAACTGGTCCGCCGGCTCGACCTGGAGCGGGAGCTGCCCGGTGCGGTGGCCCGCGGCGAGCTGGACCTGGTCTACCAGCCGGTGGTGGCGTTGGCCGACCGGACGCCGGCCGGCACCGAGGCGTTGCTGCGCTGGCGCAGCCCGGTGCTCGGCACGGTGCTGCCGGCTGAGCTGTTGCCGGTGGCGACCGACCTCGACCTGCTGGGGGAGGTCGGGTGGTGGGTGGTGGACCGGGCCTGCCGGCAGCTCGCCGCCTGGTCGGAGGGGGGCCGCGAGCTGTGGATGGCGGTCAACGTCACGCCGCGCGAGCTGGCCGCGAAGGACTTCGTGGCGCGGACCGCGACCGCGCTGGCGGCGTACGACGTGCCGCCGGAGCGGCTGGTGGTGGAGGTGGCCGAGCCGGCGGTGGGGGCGGAGCTGTCGACGGTGGTGGCCCGGCTCGCCGGCCTGCGGTCGCTCGGCGTGCGCACCGCGCTCGACGACTTCCGGGCCGAGCACGCGTCGCTGGCCCAGCTCCGCCGGCTGCCGATCGACCTGCTCAAGGTCGGCCCGCACCTGGTCGCGCCGGGCGCCGACGGGCAGCGCCCGCTGATCGACGTGGTGGCGAACCTGGGTGACCGGCTGGGCGTGGAGGTGGTGGTGGAGGGGCTGGAGTCGGACGGTCAGGTGGCCGGGGCGCGGCGGGCCGGCTGCCGGTACGGGCAGGGCTTCGCGCTGGCCCGGCCGGCGACCGCGGAACGGGTCGAGGCGTGGTTCGAGGAGTTCCCCTCGGCGTCGCGCTGAACGGGTTTCTTAACCGGTTCAGTTGGCGCGCGGCGGCGCGGTGCTGCCGCGCGGGGTGAGGTGCGCGGTCTCGTCCTGCACACCGGTCACCGCCTCGCCGGCGATCACGGCGAGGAGCTGGCGGGCGGCGTGCGCGCCGTACGCCGGGATGTCCCGGCCCAGCGCGGTCAACGGCGGGTGCACGAGCTGGCAGAGCGGCGAGTCGTCCCAGGCCACGATGGACAGGTCGCCGGGCACGGCGAGCCCCATCTCCTGGGCCACGGAGAGGCCGGCGATCGCCATCACGTCGTTGTCGTAGATCACCGCGGTGGGGCGCTTCGCGGAGCTGAGCAGCCGGCGGGTGGCGCGTGCCCCCTCCTCGCCTGTGTAGTCGGACCAGACCGTCCTCGCCTCGTCCAGCCCGAGTCGCCGGCACACGTCGGTGAACGCGTCGGTGCGGATCTCGGTGTGCAGCAGCGAGGGCAGGCCGCCGACCCGGGCGATCCGCCGGTGCCCGAGCGCGACCAGGTATTCCACCGTCTCGACCAGGGCCGCCGCGTCGTCGGACCAGACGCTTGCCAGGGTGCCGGTGTGCCCGGGGCCGCCGATGACCACCGCCGGCAGTTGGAGTTCCTCCAGCGCGGGCACCCGCCGGTCGTCGGTGCGCAGGTCGCAGACGAAGACGCCGTCCACCCGCCGCTCGGCCCACCACCTGCGGTAGACCGCGATCTCCGCCTCCTGGTCGGTGACCACCTGGAGGGTCAGCGCGTACGAGCGGGCCGACAGCTCCGACTCGACGCCGCTGATCAGCTCCATGAAGAACGGCTCGATGCCCAGTATCCGGGCGGGCCGGCACAGTGCCAGCCCGACCGCCTTGGCGGTGGCGCCGGAGAGCGCGCGGGCGGCGCTGCTCGGACTGAACCCGATCTCGGCGGCGATCGCCAGGATGCGTTGGCGGGTCGCCTCGGAGACGCCGGGCTGCCCGTTCAGCGCGTAGGACACCGCGCCCTTGGAGACCCCGGCGCGCCGGGCGACGTCGGCGATGGTCGGCCGCTTCACCGAGCGTTCCTCCCCTGTGTCCGGCCCTCGCGGGCGCTTGTCGACGGGCGCGGGTGACGCTACTGCACCCGCCCCCGACGCCGGCGGGCGCGGCGGGGCGGGCACAACTGAACCGCACAGTTCGTCACTTGTGCGGTTCAGCGTACGGGGAACGCGGCTCCTGTCCAGGCCCGGTCCGCTCCCAATTCTGCTTCGGAAAGCGCTCCACCACGCATGGTCGCGCTCCCAGAGGGCCCCGGAGGTTACGGGTCGGCCTCGCTGTTAACCGGCCGTTGACAGTGCTGGGGGCGGACCGTACGGTGGCTTCACTTATCCGGTTCAGTCAACGTCTCTCGATCTCGGGAGCGTTCCCATTCGGCGCGGAGGATGACATGAAACGGTCCTGGACGCACTGGGCGCGCACGGCCGCCGTCGGTGCTGTCAGCCTGGCCATGGTCGCCGCCTGTAGCGGCAGGAGCACCACCGGCGACTCGGACGCGGCCGGCGGTCAGGTCACGTTGAAGATCAATTTCTGGGGCGACTTCGGTCTGCAGGACCTCAAGACCAAGTACGAGGCCGAGCACCCCAACGTCAAGATCCAGCTCAACTCGGGCGAGTACAACGCCCAGCACGAGGACCTGCAGAAGAAGCTCGTCGCCGGCAACGGCGCGCCGGACATCGCGGCGATCGACGAGGGCTTCATGGTCCAGTTCCGCAGCCAGTCCGACAAGTTCGTCAACCTGCTCGACAAGGGCGCCGGCTCCTACGAGAGCAAGTACCTGCCCTGGAAGTGGAAGCAGTCGCTGTCGGCCGACGGCAAGACCCAGATCGGCCTCGGCACCGACGTCGGCGGCCTGGCCATGTGCTACCGCACCGACCTGTTCAAGGCCGCCGGCCTGCCCACCGAGCGCGACCAGGTCTCCGCGCTCTGGCCCACCTGGGACAAGTTCCTGGAGGTCGGCCAGCAGTACACCGGCAAGACCAAGAAGAAGTTCATCGACGCCGGCACCAACCTGTTCAACCCGATCCTCGGCCAGCAGCAGGTCGGCTTCTACAACGACCAGGACCAGCTCCAGATGGAGCAGGGCCCCAAGGTCGCCTTCGACTACACGGTGAAGGCCGTCCAGTCCGGGCTGTCGGCCAACCTGGTCAGCTTCCAGGCCGACTGGGACAAGGGCTTCACCAGCGGCGCGTTCGCGGTGCTCGCCTGCCCGGCCTGGATGCTCGGCCACATCAAGGACACCGCGCCCGGCACCCAGGGCAAGTGGGACATCGCCGCGGTGCCCGGCGGCGGCGGTAACTGGGGCGGCTCGTTCCTGACCATCCCCAAGCAGGGCAAGAACGTCGACGAGGCGTACAAGCTGCTGGAGTGGCTGGTCGCGCCGGAGCAGCAGATCGAGATCTTCAAGAAGGTCGGCAACCTGCCGTCGCAGCCGGCGCTCTACGCCGACCCGGCGATCGCCGACTTCAAGAACCCGTTCTTCAACAACGCCCCGGTCGGCCAGATCTTCCCCAAGATGGCGCAGGGCCTCACCCCGCAGTACCTGGGCAAGAAGAACGGCCCGACCCGGGTCGCCGTGGAGAACGTCATCCGGCGGGTCGAGAACAAGTCGCTGAAGCCGGACGCCGCCTGGAGCGAGGCGGTCAAGGAGGCCGACAAGGCCGCCAAGTCCTGACGCACCACAGGTGCCGGAGCGGGACCCGACCCGCTCCGGCGCCGCCGTACCCGCCCACCCTCCTCGGCCCTGGAGAGAACCGATGTCCAGCACCCGTGCCGCGCCCGCGCCACCGAGCCGCCGACCCGCGCCGGAGCGCGGCCGTTCCGGGGCCGACGAGCGGCGGCTGACCTGGCGCAACCGGCTGTACCGCTTCGACATGCGCTACATGCCGTACCTCATGATCGCGCCGTTCTTCCTGCTCTTCCTCGTGTTCGGGCTCTTCCCGCTGCTGTTCAACGCGGTGGTCTCGCTGCGCAACTACCGGCTGGACGACCCGACGCTGCCCTACTGGGCGGGCTTCGAGAACTTCAGCCGGCTCGTCGCCGACGAGGACTTCTGGAACGCGCTCTACAACACCTTCGGCATCTTCCTGCTCTCCACCGTGCCGCAACTGCTGCTCGCGCTGCTGGTCGCCTCGCTGCTCAACCGGCGGCTGCGGGCGCAGACCTGGTGGCGGGTCGGCGTGCTGCTGCCGTACGTGACGCCGATCGTCGCCTCGACGATGGTGTTCAGCGTCTTCTTCTCCCGCGACTTCGGCATGGCCAACTGGGTGCTCGGGCTGCTCGGCATCGGCGGCGCCGACGACCCGATCGACTGGCGGGCCGACAAGATGCACGCCTGGATCGCCATCGCCACCATGGTCAACTGGAAGTGGATCGGCTACAACGCGCTGCTCTACCTGGCCGCCATGCAGTCCATCCCGCGCGACGTCTACGAGGCCGCCGCGATCGACGGCGCCGGCCAGTGGAAGCAGCTCTGGCGGATCACCGTGCCGATGATCCAACCGGTGGTCGTGTTCACCGTCATCCTCTCCACCATCGGCGGGCTGCAGCTCTTCACCGAGCCGATGCTCTTCGACCCGAACGCCCAGGCCGCCACCGGCGGGCCGAACGGCGAGTGGCAGACCATCGCCCAGCTCATCTACAAGGTCGGCTGGAAGGACCTCAACCTCGGCTACGCCGCGGCGATGTCCTGGGCGCTGTTCCTGATCATCCTGGTCGTCGCCGGGGTCAACTACCTGCTGACGAACCGACTCTCCGGAGGACGCAAATGACCGCCCTGGCATCGCCGCCGGCGCGGCGCAAGCGGCGCGACATGGCCCGGGCGCCGCAGGACACCCCCGCCGGCCTCTGGACCTACCTGCTGCTCGCGGTCAGCATGCTGTTCGCCGCGTTCCCGCTCTACTGGATGTTCGTCATCGCCACCAGCAACGACGAGGCGCTGGCCAAGCTCCCACCGGCGATCATCCCGGGTGACCGCTTCCTCACCAACGTCGACGAGGTCTTCTCCCTCCAGGACGTCTACTTCGCCGCCTCGCTCGTCAACAGCGTCATCGTCTCGACGGTGGTGACCGCGTCGGTGCTGTTCTTCTGCTCGCTGGCCGGCTTCGCGTTCGCCAAGCTGCGCTTCAAGGGCAGCAACGCGCTGATGCTCTTCGTGGTGCTCACCCTGACCGTGCCCAACCAGCTCGGCATCGTCGCGCTCTACATCGTGATGGGCAAGCTCGGCTGGAACGGCACCCTGCTCGCGGTCATCGCGCCCGGCCTGGTCACCGCGTTCGGCGTGTTCTACATGCGGCAGTTCATCGTGAACACCGTCCCGGACGAGCTGATCGAGTCGGCCCGGGTCGACGGCGCCACGACCATGCGGGTGTACGCCACCATCGTGCTGCCCGCGATCCGCCCGGCCCTCGCGGTGCTCGGCCTGCTCACGTTCGTGGCCACCTGGAACGACTTCCAGTGGCCGCTGATCACGCTGAGCGGCACCGACTTCCCGACCTCCATGGTCGCGATCTCCGACCTGGCCAGCGGCAACTACGTGATCTACCGGCGGGTGCTGGCCGGCGCGTTCATCGCCACCATCCCCCTGCTGCTCATGCTGTTCATCGGTGGACGCCAGATCGTCCGCGGAATCATGGAAGGCGCGGTGAAGTCGTGAGCCGTTCCACGCTGCTGCACGAGGGTTGGACGCTGCGGGCCGAGCCCGGCCCGCAGGTGCCGGCGGAGATCGCCGGCGTCGAGGTGCCGGCGACCGTGCCCGGATGCGTGCACACCGACCTGCTCGCCGCCGGCCTCGTCCCCGATCCCTACCTGGACGACAACGAGAACCGGCTGCACTGGATCGGTCGCACCGACTGGGTCTACGAGACCACGTTCGACAGGCGGCCGGGCGACGACGCCGACCGGGTCGACCTGGTCTGCGCCGGCCTGGACACGGTCGCCACCGTCACGCTCAACGGCGTCGAGGTGGGCCGCACCGAGAACCAGCACCGCGGCTACCGCTTCGACGTCCGGTCGCTGCTGCGCCCCGCCGACAACACGCTCGCCGTCCGCTTCGACTCGCCCTACCGCTACGCCGAGGCGCACCGGGACCGGCTCGGCGACCGGCCCAACGCGTACCCGGAGCCGTTCCACTTCATCCGCAAGACCGCCTGCAACTTCGGCTGGGACTGGGGACCCACCGTGGTCACCGCCGGAATCTGGCAGCAAATCGGCCTGCACGCCTGGTCCACCGCCCGGCTCGCGTCGGTCCGCCCGCTGGTCACCGTGGCCGACGGCGCCGGCCGGGTCGAGCTGCACGTCGACGTGGAACGGGCCGGCGACGAGCCGCTGACCGTCCGCGCCACCGTCGCCGGCGCCGCCGCCGACGTCACCGTGCCGGAGGGGGAGCGGACCGCCGTGCTCACCCTCACCGTGCCCGACCCGGCGCTGTGGTGGCCGGTCGGGTACGGCGACCAGCCGCTGCACGACCTCGACGTGACCCTGCACGCCGCCGACGGACGGGAACTGGACGCCGCCGCCCGCCGGATCGGGTTCCGCTCGGTCCGGCTGGACACCACGCCCGACGCCCACGGCACCCCGTTCACCCTGCACGTCAACGACGTGCCGATCTTCGTCAAGGGCGTCAACTGGATCCCCGACGACGCGTTCCCCACCCGCGTCACCCGGGCCCGCCTCGCCGAGCGGTTCGGCCAGGCGGTCGAGGCGAACATCAACCTGCTGCGGATCTGGGGCGGCGGCCGGTACGAGTCGGACGACTTCTACGAGCTGGCCGACGAGCTGGGGCTGCTGGTGCAGCAGGACTTCCTGTTCGCCTGCGCGGCCTACCCGGAGGAGGAGCCGTTCCGCACCGAGGTCGAGGCGGAGGCCCGGGAACAGGTCACCCGACTCGCCGGCCACCCGTCGCTGGTGCTCTGGACCGGCAACAACGAGAACATCTGGGGCTGGCACGACTGGGACTGGCAGGAGCCCCTCGCCGGCCGCACCTGGGGCCGCGGCTACTACCTGGAGCTGCTGCCGGCGGTCGTCGGCGAACTCGACCCGACCGTCCCCTACTGGTCGGGCAGCCCGTGGTCCGGCCGCGAGGACCTGCACCCCAACGACCCGGCGCACGGCACCATGCACATCTGGGACGTGTGGAACGACGACGACTACACCAAGTACCGCGAGTACGTGCCCCGCTTCGTCGCCGAGTTCGGCTACCAGGCCCCGCCCGCGTACGCGACGCTGCGCCGGTCCCTCTCCGACGAGCCACTCGCGCACGACTCGCCGGGCATGGCCCACCACCAGAAGGCCGCCGACGGGGACCGCAAACTCCAGCGCGGCCTCGACGCCCACCTGCCGCCGCCCGCCGACTTCGACGACTGGCACTACTACACCCAGCTCAACCAGGCCCGGGCCATCCAACTCGGCGTCGAGCACTTCCGCTCCCACCGGCCGGTCTGCACCGGCACCATCGTCTGGCAGCTCAACGACTGCTGGCCGGTCACCTCCTGGGCCGCCGTCGACGGCGACGGCCGGCGCAAACCCCTGTGGTACGCGCTGCGCCGCGCCTACGCCGACCGCCTGCTCACCCTGCAACCGCGCGACGGCGGGCTGGCGCTGGTCGCGGTGAACGAGACCGCCGAGGCGTGGACCGCGCCGGCCACGGTCACCCGGCTCACCCTCGCCGGGGAGCCGAGGGCGAAGACCTCGGTAGACCTCGACGTCCCGGCGTACTCCTCGGTGGTGCTGGCGCTGCCGGCGGAGCTGGCGCGGCCGGACGAGGCCCGCCGGGAACTGCTGGTCGCGGAGGCCGGCGACACCGCGGAGCGGGCGCTGTGGTTCTTCGCCGAGGACCGGGACGTCGACTGGCCGGCGGCGGAGTGGGACGCGACGGTCGAGCCGGCGGACGGCGGCCAGCGGGTGCGGGTGACCGCCCGGACGGTGCTGCGCGACCTGACGCTGTTCCCCGACCGGCTGGACCCGTCCGCGCAGGTCGACGCCGCGCTGGTGACGTTGCTGCCGGGCGAGAGCACCGTCTTCACGGTGCACGCCGCGTCCCCGCTCGACGCCGCGGCACTCACGCGCCGCCCGGTGCTGCGCTGCGTGAACATGTAAGGAGGGGCCCCCTCTTAACGCATTCTGCATAGGAGGGGGCCCCTGTTAACACTCCGGTTCGGGTGGAGCGTGGCGGGTATCAGCTACGGCATGACTGATCCGGTGGAGCTTTCCGAGGACCACGCCGGGGGCGCCGACCCCGAGCACGCGACGCCCGAGGACCCGGACGCCCCGCAGGCGTGGCCGGCGGAGGCCGGCCTCCCCGCCGACGGCACGGACCCGGCCGAGGACTAGTTGGGCAGGGCGGCCAGCCCGGACAGCAGCTCCCAGCGCTCGGCCTCGGTGAGCGCCGCGTACGCCGGCTCGTCGCGCCGGTCGGTGTCGGCCTCGATCGCGGCGCGCTCCGGCCCGTCCGGCAGCGTCTTGATCCCGTCGGCGGTCAGCCCGGCGGCCCGCCACGCGGCCCGGTGCGCGTCCGCGCGGTGGTGCCGCAGCGAGCCCAGCCGGGTGACCAGCAGCAGCGCGGGCGAGGCGTCGTCCGGCTCGTACGGCGGGGACATGGCCTGGAACGCCGGTCCGCCGGTGGCCTGCCCGTGTTCCAGCACCCGACCGACCAGCTCGGTCAACCGGGGCACGATGCTCAGGCCGGGCAGCACGCCGGGCAGCATCGCCCACTTCTCCTCGGCGGCCTCGCCGGTGGCCCGCTGCGCGAACGACGTCAACTCCCGGCCCAGCTCGGTGAGGTGCCAGGCGCCCTCGTCGTCGCGGACGAAGATGCCCTGCTCCAGCTCCCGGCTCATGTCGCCGTCGGTGTAGGCCAGGCCGTCGGCGAGCGCCTCGGCGGGTATCGGCCGGGCCAGCACGCCGGAGAAGAAGCTGTTCTCGGCGCCGAGGTCGCAGCCGCGTTCGGCGTAGAACGCCTCCATCCGGGGCCGGGCCGCCCAGCGGGCGCCCACGTAGACCCGGTCGATCGCCGGTCGGACCAGTCGCGCGTAGCTCACCGTCGTATCCACGCCGCCGGACCCTACCGGCGGCGGTGTTAAAAGGGGGCCCCGCCTATACCTGAGGCGTTAAGCGGGGGCCCCTCCTTACTCCGGGACGCGGCGGTAGGCGCCGTCGCTGGCGGAGGTGGCCATCGAGGCGTACGCGCGCAGCGCGGCCGAGACCGGGCGTTGGCGGTCGAGCGGGGTGTAGGGGCGGTCGCGCTTCTCCTCCGCCACCCGGCGGGCGGTCAGCTCGTCGGTCGGCACGTTCAGCTCGATGGACCGGCCCGGGATGTCGATGACGATCTCGTCGCCGTCGCGGACCAGCGCGATCAGCCCGCCGGACGCCGCCTCCGGGGAGGCGTGCCCGATGGACAGGCCGGAGGTGCCGCCGGAGAACCGGCCGTCGGTGAGCAGCGCGCAGGCGCGGCCCAGTCCCCGGCCCTTGAGGAACGAGGTGGGGTAGAGCATCTCCTGCATGCCGGGGCCGCCCTTCGGGCCCTCGTAGCGGATGACCACCACGTCCCCGGCGACGACCTGCTTGGCGAGGATGGCGGTCACCGCGTCGTCCTGCGACTCGTAGACCTTGGCCGGGCCGCGGAACGTCAGGCACTCCTCGGGCACCCCGGCGGTCTTCACCACGCAGCCGTCCGGCGCCAGGTTGCCGTGCAGGATGGCCAGCCCGCCGTCGGCGCTGTAGGCGTGCTCGCGGTCCCGGATGCAGCCGCCGGAAGCGTCGGTGTCCAGCGTCGACCAGCGGTTGGTGGTGGAGAACGGCTCGGTGGTGCGTACCCCGCCGGGCGCGGCGTGGAACAGCTCGACGGCCTCTCGGGTGGCCCTGCCGCCCCGGACGTCCCAGTCGGCGAGCCACCGGTCCAGGCTGGGGGAGTGCACCGCGCGCACGTCGCGGTGGAGCAGGCCGGCGCGGTCCAGCTCGCCGAGGATGGCCGGGATGCCGCCGGCCCGGTGCACGTCCTCCATGTGGTAGTCCGGTGAGTTCGGCGCGACCTTGGCCAGGCAGGGCACCCGCCGGGAGACGGCGTCGATGTCTGCCACGTCGAAGTCCAGCTCGGCCTCGCGGGCGGCGGCGAGCAGGTGCAGGATCGTGTTGGTCGAGCCGCCCATGGCGACGTCGAGGGCGACCGCGTTCTCGAACGCGGCCCGGCCGGCGATGGCGCGGGGCAGCACCGAGGCGTCGTCCTCGTCGTACCAGCGCTTGGCGATCTCCACGGCGGTGCGGCCGGCCTCGACGAAGAGCGACCGGCGCGCGGCGTGGGTGGCGAGCGTGGACCCGTTGCCGGGCAGCGCCAGGCCGATCGCCTCGGTGAGGCAGTTCATCGAGTTGGCGGTGAACATGCCGGAGCAGGAGCCGCAGGTGGGGCACGCGGAGCGTTCGATCTCGCCGAGCTGGTCGTCGGTGACCGCCTCGTTGGAGGAGGCGATCATGGCGTCGATCAGGTCGATCTTGGAGTGGACGACGCCCTCGATCGCCACCGTCTTGCCGGCCTCCATCGGGCCGCCGGAGACGAAGACGGTCGGGATGTTCAGCCGCAGCGCGGCGAGCAGCATCCCCGGAGTGATCTTGTCGCAGTTGGAGATGCAGACCAGGGCGTCCGCGCAGTGCGCGTTGACCATGTATTCCACCGCGTCGGCGATCAGCTCCCGGCTGGGCAGGGAGTAGAGCATGCCGCCGTGGCCCATGGCGATGCCGTCGTCCACGGCGATGGTGTTGAACTCCCGGCCGACGCCGCCGGCCTCGGCCACCGCGTCGGCGACCAGGCCGCCGAGGTCCTTCAGGTGGACGTGACCGGGTACGAACTGGGTGAAACTGTTCGCGATGGCGACGATCGGCTTGCCGAAGTCGTCGTCGGTCATCCCGGTGGCCCGCCAGAGGGCCCGGGCGCCGGCCATCGTCCGACCGTGGGTGGATGTCCTCGACCGCAGCTCAGGCATGCCTACCAGTCTGACACCGCCGGGCCGACCGCCCCCGGCCGTACTCCCTGTGTCCCAACAGTTGCACACCCGGTGCCCCACGGAGGCCCCGGATCCGGCAGAGTTGACGCGTGCAGTCGTCCCCGGGGATGGTCGCCGTCGCGACGCTGAGCGGTCTCGCCGCGGCCGGCGCCGCCGTGCTGCTCGCCCGGTCGGCCCGTCGGGGCGACTGCCTCCGGCGGCAGGCCCACGTGCTGCTGGCCGTCGCCGCCTCCGCCGCCCTGCTCGGCCTGCTCCTCGGTCTGGTGGGGCTACTGGCCGCCGGGGACCACTGGGCGCACCGGCAGGGCCAGCGCACCGGCTGGGCCACGCTTGTCACGGCGTCGTTCACGGTGGCCGGGCTGGGCCTCGGCGCCGCGCTGCTGCGGCTGCCGGGTGCGGCCGCGACCCGGGCCGCCACCGCCCGGCTGCTGCTCGACGGCGTCATCATGGCCACCGCGCTCTGGTTCGTCGGCTGGGTGGCGTTCAGCGCGCCGACCCGCCTGCTCGGCGCCGCGACGCCGGTGGGCTGCCTGCCCATCCTGCTGGCCACCGTCGGGGCGGCGCTCACCGCCGGTCTGACGTTGATCCTGGTGCTGCGGGCCGCCCCGCCGCGCGGCTGGCTGGCCCTGCTGGGCGCCGGGGCGATCGGGGTGACGGTCGGCGGGCTGGGCGTGTCGGCCGGGCTCTGCCAGGGCGGCCCGGGCATGCTCGCGGTCGGCGCGGTGGTGACCGCCGCCGGCCTGCTGGCGGTCGCCGTCGCCGGGCGCCGGGCCGACACGACGCGCTTCGACGTCGACCTCATCCGCCGCGACGGCGAGTACGCGTTCGTGCCGATGTTCGCCATCGCCGCCTCCGCGATGTACCACCTGACCCAGGGCGGCCGGTTCGACGGCTACGGCATCGTGGCCGGCAGCGTCGAGGGGTTCGCGCTGGTGGCCCGGCAATATCTGGCGCTCAACGACGTCCGGGGCTACGCCGTCAAGCTGGCCGAGCGGGAGGCGCACTTCCGGGAGCTGGCGCACACCGACCCGCTCACCGGCCTGGCCAACCGGCGCGGCCTGCTGCGCGCGCTGCAACGGTGCGCCGAGAGCGGCATCCCCTGCGTGCTGCTCGGGCTGGACCTGGACGGCTTCAAGAACGTCAACGACATGCGCGGCCACGACGTCGGCGACGCGGTGCTGGCCGAGGTGGGCCGGCGGCTGCGCGGCAACCTGCGCCCGGGTGACCTCGCCGCGCGGCTGGGCGGCGACGAGTTCGCGGTGCTGATGCACTCCTCGGCCGAACCCGGCCCGGTGGCCGACCGGCTGCTCGGGGTGCTCGGCCGCCCCTACGAGGAGGCGGACGGGCCGGTCTTCCTCTCGGTCAGCATCGGGGTGGCCGGCAGCCACGGCAACCACGACGTCGAGCTGCTGCTGCGCAACGCCGACCTGGCGCTGCGCTACGCCAAGCAGCGCGGCAAGAACCGGATCGAGCGGTATGACGCCACGTACGACCAGTTGCTGAGCCGGCGGACCCGGCTGGAGCACGAGTTGCGCGGCGCGATCGAGCGGGACGAGCTGCGGCTGGTCTTCCAGCCGGTGGCCTCGCTGCCCTCGGTCCGCCCGGTCGGCGCCGAGGCGCTGCTGCGCTGGCACCACCCGGAGCTGGGCAACGTCCGGCCGGACGAGTTCATCCCGCTCGCCGAGGAGTGCGGGATGATCGCCAAGCTCGGCGCGTGGGTGCTGCACCAGGCCTGTTACCAGCTCTCCCGGTGGCTGGCCGACGGGCACGACGTCTGGGTGTCGGTGAACGTGTCGCCGCGCGAGCTGCACGCCCCGGAATACGTCGTCCAGGTCGCCGACGCGCTGCGCGCGCACCACGTGCCGCCGCAGCGGCTGGTGCTGGAGGTGACCGAGCACGCCGTCGCCACCGACCTGGACGAGCTGATCCGGCGGCTGACCGCGCTGCGGCTGACCGGGGTGCGGATCGCGCTGGACGACTTCGGCGCCGGCTACTCCTCGCTGGGGCAGTTGCGCCGGCTGCCGATCGACATCCTGAAGATCGACCACGGCCTGGTGGCCGAGCACGAGCCGGTGCGGCCGGTGGGCCGGGACGGCCCCGCGTTCGCGCCGATGGTCGACATCGTCATGCGTCTGGGTCACCAGCTCGGGCTGGAGGTGATCGCCGAGGGCGTCACCAACCCCACCGAGCTGGCCGCCGTGGTGGCCGCCGGTTGCCGGTTCGGCCAGGGCGCGCTCTTCGGCTGGGGCGTGCCGGCCGAGCACCTGGAGGCGATGCTGGAGGCCGCCACCGCGCCGGGCAACCGGCCCGCGCCGCTCCCGCCCGCGCCGCCGCCCCCGCCGGTGCGCGCCCCGTCGCCGCTGCTGCCCCGGCTGCGCAACAACCCGCCCGCCCCGCGGCCCCCGATCGACGCGTCACCGCAGCTCGCGCCGGGTGTGGACGGGGTGCCGGCAACCGACACGCCCACGTCCGTGAACCAGAATGTGGGATCAGTTGACTCATCGCGTGAGATGCGTCAGGCTTAGCCACATGTCGTCGAACCGGTCGCTGCGAGTACTTACCTGAGCGCACTCTCCCCCTGAGAGTGCGCTGGCCCCGTGCATCCTGCACGTGGGCTTTTTTGTTGCCGTCGCCCGCGTCACCCACTCACAGCCGAAGGCCTGAACCGCCATGACGAGACCCACGCCAGAGACCCTCGCCCACTCCGCCCGGCGGGCCCGTCCGGGCGCCGGCGCGGCCGGCGACCCGGACCAGGCCGCGGCCCGCGCCGGCGCCGCCACCAGCCGCACCGCCCCGCCCGCCGCGGAGCCCACCGTCGCGCCCGTACGGCAGCCCGCCACCGCGCAGGTCTCCGGCGCCGGTTCGCTGGTGCGGTCGCTGGAGGCGCTCGGCGTCGACGTGGTCTTCGGCATCCCGGGCGGCGCGATCCTGCCCGCGTACGACCCGCTCTACGACTCCGCCGTCCGGCACATCCTGGTCCGCCACGAGCAGGGCGCGGGGCACGCGGCCACCGGCTACGCCCAGGCCACCGGTCGGGTCGGCGTCTGCATCGCCACCTCCGGTCCGGGCGCGACGAACCTGGTCACGCCGATCGCGGACGCCTACATGGACTCGGTCCCGGTGGTGGCGATCACCGGTCAGGTGGCCCGGCCGTCGATCGGCACGGACGCCTTCCAGGAGGCCGACATCCAGGGCATCACGCTGCCGATCACCAAGCACAACTTCCTGGTGCAGACCGCCGACGAGATCCCCCGGGTGCTGGCCGAGGCGTTCCACCTGGCCTCGACCGGCCGGCCCGGCCCGGTGCTCGTCGACATCCCGAAGGACGTCCTGCAGGCGCCTGCCACCTTCGCCTGGCCGCCCACGCTTGACCTGCCCGGCTACCGGCCGACCCTGCACCCGCACGGCAAGCAGATCCGCGAGGCGGCCCGGCTGATGACCGCGGCCCGCCGGCCGGTGCTCTACGTCGGCGGCGGTGTGCTCAAGGCCGGCGCCACCGAGGGGCTGCGCCGGCTGGCCGAGCAGACCGGGATTCCGGTGGTCACCACGCTGATGGCGCTCGGCGCGTTCCCCGACTCGCACCGCCAGCACCTGGGCATGCCCGGCATGCACGGCACCGTGGCCGCGGTCTACGGCCTGCAGAAGGCCGACCTGATCGTGGCGCTCGGCGCCCGCTTCGACGACCGGGTGACCGGCAAGCTGGACTCGTTCGCGCCGGACGCGGCGGTGGTGCACGCCGACGTCGACCCGGCCGAGATCGGCAAGAACCGGCACGCGGACGTCCCGATCGTGGGCGACGCGCGGCACGTGATCGACGAGCTGATCGCGGCGGTCACCGCCGAGCAGGCCACCCACCCGGCCACCGACCTGGCCGACTGGTGGCACCAGCTCGACGACCTGCGGGAGCGGTACCCGCTCGGCTTCGAGGAGCCGGCCGACGGCACGCTCTCTCCGCAGCACGTGATCAAGCGGCTGGGCGAGATCGCCGGGCCGGACGCGATCTACGTGGCCGGCGTCGGCCAGCACCAGATGTGGGCCAGCCAGTTCATCTCGTACGAGAAGCCGAACACCTGGCTCAACTCCGGCGGCCTGGGCACCATGGGCTACGCCGTGCCGGCCGCGATGGGCGCGAAGGTCGGCAAGCCGGACACCACGGTGTGGGCGGTCGACGGTGACGGCTGCTTCCAGATGACCAACCAGGAGTTGGCCACCTGCGCGTTGGAGGGCATCCCGATCAAGGTTGCCGTGATCAACAACGGCAACCTGGGCATGGTCCGGCAGTGGCAGACCCTGTTCTACGGGGAGCGCTACTCCAACACCGAGCTGGGCACGCACAAGCACCGCATCCCCGACTTCGTGAAGCTCGCCGAGGCGCTCGGCTGCGTCGGGCTGCGCTGCGAGAACGCCGCCGACGTGGACAAGACGATCGAGGCGGCGATGGCGATCACCGACGCCCCGGTGGTCATCGACTTCGTGGTCGGCAAGGACGCGATGGTCTGGCCGATGGTGGCCGCCGGCACCAGCAACGACGAGATCATGTTCGCCCGGGGCGTCCGCCCCGCCTTCGACGAGGACGAACTCTAAATGACTATGCACACGCTGTCCGTGCTGGTGGAGAACAAGCCGGGCGTGCTGGCCCGGGTCTCCGGGCTGTTCTCCCGGCGCGGGTTCAACATCGACAGTCTCGCCGTGGGCGAGACCGAGAACCCCGACGTCTCCCGGATCACCATCGTGGTCAACGCCGAGTCCTCGCCGCTGGAGCAGGTGACCAAGCAGCTCAACAAGCTGGTCAACGTACTCAAGATCGTGGAGCTGGACCCGCAGGTCTCGGTGGCCCGGGAGCTGCTGCTGGTCAAGGTGCGCGCGGACCGCAGCGCCCGCGCGCAGGTGCTGGAGACGGTCGGCCTGTTCCGGGCTCGGGTGGTCGACGTCGCGCCGGACACGTTGACCATCGAGGCCACCGGCACGCCGGACAAGCTCGACGCGTTGCTGCGGGACCTGGAGCCGTTCGGCATCAAGGAGATGGTCCAGTCCGGCACCGTGGCGATCGGGCGCGGCTCCCGCGCCATCACCGCCGGCCCGGCGCTGCGCGCCGCCTGATCCGTACCCACCAGTTTTTCGACGGGCCGACGGGCACCGCCGTAGGAAAGGGAAGTCAATGAGCGTTGAGGTTTTCTACGACGACGACGCCGACCTGGGCCTGATCCAGGGGCGCAGGGTCGCCGTGATCGGTTACGGCAGCCAGGGTCACGCGCACGCGCTGTCGCTGCGCGACTCCGGCGTCGACGTGGTGATCGGTCTGCCCGCCGGCTCGAAGAGCCGGCCCAAGGCCGAGGAGCAGGGCCTGCGGGTGCTCAGCCCGGCGGAGGCGGCGGCCGAGGCCGACGTGATCATGATCCTGGCGCCAGACACCGCGCAGCGCGCCCTGTACACCGACGCCATCGCGCCGAACCTGGCGCCGGGCAAGGCGCTCTTCTTCGGCCACGGCTTCAACATCCGGTACGGCCTGATCAAGCCGCCGGCCGAGGTGGACGTGGCGATGGTCGCCCCGAAGGGCCCCGGTCACCTGGTGCGCCGCCAGTACGTCGACGGCAAGGGCGTGCCCTGCCTGGTCGCCGTGGAGCAGGACGCCAGCGGCAACGCGTTCGGCCTCGCCCTGGCGTACGCCAAGGCGATCGGCGGCACCCGGGCCGGCGCGATCAGGACCACGTTCACCGAGGAGACCGAGACCGACCTCTTCGGCGAGCAGGCGGTGCTCTGCGGCGGCGCGGCGGCGCTGGTGCAGACCGGCTTCGAGGTGCTCACCGAGGCCGGCTACGCGCCCGAGGTGGCCTACTTCGAGTGCCTGCACGAGCTGAAGCTGATCGTCGACCTGATGTACGAGGGCGGCATCGCCCGGATGCGGTACAGCATCTCCGACACCGCCGAGTACGGCGACCTGTCCCGTGGCCCGCGCGTCGTGGACAGCCGGGTCAAGGACGAGATGCGCAAGATCCTCGGCGAGATCCAGTCCGGCGAGTTCGCCCGCGAGTGGGTGGCCGAGGACGAGGCCGGCCGGCCCAACTTCGCCAAGTGGCGGGCCGAGGGCGCGGCGCACCCGATCGAGGAGACCGGGCAGAAGCTGCGCGCCATGATGAGCTGGGTGGACCGGCCGATCACCGAGACCGCCTGACCCGGCGTACCGCGCGGCCCGCGACCCGACGCTCTCCCGGCGTCGGGCCGCGGGCCGTCGCGCGCACGTGAACGGGGGATGACGGGCGTGCGACGGGCCTGTGTGAGGGCCCTCACCCCGCGGTCCGGGACCGGGAGAGCGGACCGCCCCCTACCATCCTTGGTGTGGTGCCCCGGCGCACCCGACGGCCATGGCACGGCTCGGCGCAGGGCGCAGCGCGGCGCCCCGACGCCCCAGGCCAACCGATACCGAGCGTCTACGAGGACCGATGAATCCTGTCGTACTGATCGCCGAAGAACTCGCCCCCGCCGCCATCGAGGTGCTCGCCCACGACTTCGACGTGCGCCACGTGGACGGCACCGACCGCCCGGCTCTGCTCTCCGCCCTCTCCGAGGCCGACGCGGTGATCGTACGCAGCGCCACCCAGATCGACGCCGAGGCGATCGCCGCGGCGCCCCGGCTGAAGGTGGTCGCCCGGGCCGGCGTCGGTCTGGACAACGTCGAGGTGCCCGCCGCCACCGCCCGGGGCGTCATGGTGGTCAACGCTCCCACCTCCAACATCGTCTCCGCCGCCGAGCAGGCCGTCGCGCTGCTGCTCGCGGTGGCCCGCAACACCGCCAGCGCCAGCGCCGCGCTCAAGGCCGGCGAGTGGAAGCGGTCCAAGTACACCGGCGTCGAGTTGCAGGGCAAGACCGTCGGCGTGGTCGGCCTCGGCCGCATCGGCGTGCTGTTCGCGCAGCGCATCGCCGCGTTCGGCACCCGGCTGATCGCGTACGACCCGTACATCCAGCCGGCCCGCGCCGCGCAGCTCGGCGTGCGCCTGGTCGGCCTGGAGGAGTTGCTGCGGGAGGCCGACTTCATCTCCATCCACCTGCCGAAGACGCCGGAGACGGTGGGCCTGATCGGCGAGAAGGAGCTGGCGGTCGTCAAGCCGGGCGTCCGGATCGTCAACGCCGCCCGCGGTGGCCTGGTCGACGAGCAGGCGCTCGCGGACGCGATCGCCGAGGGCCGGGTCGCCGGCGCCGGCGTCGACGTCTACGCGAAGGAGCCGTGCACGTCGTCGCCGCTGTTCGCGTTCGACAACGTGGTGGCCACCCCGCACCTGGGCGCCTCCACGAACGAGGCGCAGGACAAGGCCGGCCTCGCGGTGGCGAAGAGCGTCAAGCTGGCGCTCCAGGGCGAGTTCGTGCCGGACGCGGTGAACGTGCAGGCCGGCGGCGTGGTCGCCGAGGACGTGCGGCCGCTGCTGCCGCTGGCCGAGAAGCTGGGCCGGGCGTTCACCGCCCTGGCCGGCGGGGTGGCCGCCAGCGTCACGGTCGAGGTGCGCGGCGAGATCGCCACCCACGACGTGTCGGTGCTGAAGCTCGCCGCGACCAAGGGCCTGTTCAGCTCCGTGGTGGAGGAACAGGTCACCTACGTCAACGCGCCGCACCTGGCCGCCGAGCGGGGCGTCGAGGTCACGCTTGCCACGCCGGCCGAGACCGTCGACCACCCCAACCTGGTGACCGTGCGCGGCGCGCTGCCGGACGGGCGTACCGTCCGGGTCTCCGGCACGGTGGCCCACGCCGGCGCCCGTGACGTGCTCAAGCTGACCGAGGTGGACGGCTTCGACGTGGAGATCGGCGCGGAGGGCATCCTGGTCTTCCTGCGCTACGTGGACCGGCCCGGCGTGGTCGGCACGGTCGGCACGCTGCTCGGCGAGGCCGGCGTCAACATCGCCGCCATGCAGGTGGCCCGGCGGGAGGCCGGCGGTGAGACGCTGATGACGCTCACCGTCGACCAGGCGCTCGGCGCCGACCTGCTGACCTCGGCGGCCGACTCGATCGGCGCCGTCGCGGCCAGCGCGGCGGACCTGCGCGACGAGTAGTCCGGACAGGACGGTTCGGGGCCCGGCCGAGGCGGCCGGGCCCTTCGTCGTGCCGGGGTCAGGTGTGGACGCGGGCCGGCGGCGGGTAGACCGAGCCGTCCTGCGCGTCGAAGAGCATCAGGTCGTGCTCGGCGGCCAGCCGCTCGATGTCCAGGAGCACCTGGTCCGGGCAGGTCGGGTGCAGGTTCATCTCGACGTGGTCGGACGCCGCGTGCAGCGGCGACACCTCCCACGGCGTGCCCGGCCGGGCCGGCCGGTCGGGGTAGCTCGCCGTGATCGCCCGGTAGAAGCCGACCACCCGTGGGTCGGGGTGCTGCTCGCCGTGCCACCCCTCGCGGCACTGCCGTACCGCCGCCCGCACCTGCTCCGGTGTCGCCCCGTTCGGCAGGGCCCACACGCTCAGATCGAAACTCACGGCGGACAGCGTGCCATCTGCGGCGGCCCGCGTCACTTCTGCCCCACCCCGGGGATTCACCTGCCGATTGTTGACACCGCACCATTGGGTCCGCTGTGGAGACTCTTGCGTCGAGTTGCGTCGATTCGCTAGCGTACCGGTGCGGTGCACGGCTGAGTCGATTCCCGGCCCGTCTTCGGGTGGCGTGGTCGGGCGTACGGCCTGTCGGCCCCGCACCCCTCGATTGCGCGAGCCACGCGCACTCGTCGCTGACCGGCCCCCACGGTCGTTGCCGAGACCGCGGGGGCCGATCGCGGCCACACCCCGGATGCGAGAGCGGGGCGGCGCCGCGTCAGCGGCGGTGGTGCGCGAAGAGCGCGCGATAGTCCGAACCGTCGCGGAACCAGGCCAGGCCGGCCGGGCCGGCGGCGTACAGGGCGGTGGCGTAGGCGTCGGCGATCGCCAGGTCCGGGCCGACCACGGTGGCGGCCACCAGCCGGTCGGTGGGCTCGCCGGTGTGCGGGTCGACGACGTGTCCACGCCGGCCGGTGACACCTGAGGTGCCGACCGCGCCCGCGGTCATCTCCAGCACCAGCGGGGTCCGGCGCGCCTCGGTCGGGTGGTGCACCGCGACCCGCCACGGGCCGCCGTGCGCGGCGTGTCCGCGTACCGTCAGGTCGGCGCCGCTGAGCACGGCGTAGTCGTGGATGCCGGCGGCGCGCAACCGGGCCGCGGCCCGCTCCACCGCCCAGCCGCCGAGCAGGCCGCCCGGGTCGAAGCCGCCCGGCACCGCCCACGCGTCGAACCATCCGTCGGTCGCGGCACGCATCGCGGCGCAGCGGTCGACCAGGTCGGCCAGCGGCGGGTACGAGTCGGGGCTGATCTCGTCGCGGCGCAGTCGCGACACCAGGCTGTCCGGCCGGTTGGGGCCGTAGGTGAGATCGACGGCGCGCAGCTCGGCCACGGCGTCGCGGAGCGCCTCGCCGACGCCCCGGTGGCCGAACCAGTCGGGCGCGTTGAGCAGCAGCGTGTACTCGGCAGTGGTGGTGCTCACCGTGTGCCGGACGCTGATCCGGTCTCCGGCGGCGGACCCGTCCCGCTCGACGCGGTGACTGCGGGCGCCGAGGCGCAGGTCGGGGCGGGGCTGGCGGAACGCGGCCTGGTCGACCCAGCGGGTCCGGGGTTGCTCGTCCGCCCAGTGCGTCCGCCGCTGGTCGATCCGCATGACACCCGCCCCCTCGCTGGCCGCCGCCGCGTCGCGGCGATGCCGGTCCCGGACCCCCGTCGACCCGGTCGTCTCGACCCTAGGCAGTGGAGATGACCGCACCATGAATGCCGGCTGGGAGCCTCCTGTGCATCGCCCGTCCCGGATGGTGGAAGACTCGTACCGGGAGGCGGGACGGCGACGTAGCGTTGCGCAGAACGACGAGGTGAGGAGCGCCAGGTGGCACGCATCGCGGTGGTGGCCGGCGACGGCATCGGTCCCGAGGTGGTCGGGCAGGCCCGCAAGGTCCTCGACGCGGTGCTGCCCGGAATCGAGGCCACCGAGTACGACCTGGGCGCCGCGCGCTGGCACCGCACCGGCGAGGTGCTGCCCGACTCCGTCCTCGACGAGCTGGCCGGCCACGACGCCATCCTGCTCGGCGCCGTCGGCGACCCGACCGTGCCGCCGGGCGTGCTGGAGCGGGGCCTGCTGCTCAAGCTCCGGTTCGCCTTCGACCAGTACGTCAACCTCCGCCCGTCGCGGCTCTGGCCCGGCGTGACCGGCCCGCTGGCCGCCGTGAAGCCCGGCGAGGTGGACCTCGTGGTGGTCCGGGAGGGCACCGAGGGGCTGTACGCGGGCGCCGGCGGCAGCCTGCACCGGGGCACCCCCGCCGAGGTGGCCACCGAGGAGAGCCTGAACACCCGGCACGGCGTGGAGCGGGTGATCCGCGACGCGTTCGCCCGGGCCGGTCGCCGGGAGCGGCGCAAGGTGACGCTCGTGCACAAGACGAACGTGCTCACCCACGCCGGCTCGCTCTGGTCCCGGGCCTTCGCCGAGGTGGCCGCCGAGCACCCGGACGTGACCACGGAATACCAGCACGTCGACGCCGCGGCGATGTTCCTGGTGACCAACCCGTCCCGCTACGACGTGGTGGTCACCGACAACCTCTTCGGCGACATCCTCACCGACATCGCCGCCGCGGTGACCGGGGGCATCGGGCTGGCCGCCAGCGGGTGCATCAACCCGGAGGGGCGCTACCCGTCGATGTTCGAGCCGGTGCACGGCTCCGCGCCGGACATCGCCGGCAAGGGCGTCGCCGACCCGGTGGCCGCGGTGCTCTCCGCGGCGCTGCTGCTCGACCAGCTCGGCCACGCCGAGGCCGCCGGCCGGGTCACCGCCGCGGTGGCCGCCGAGCTGGCCGGCCGTACGCCCGGGGCGTCGTTGCGCACCGAGGAGGTCGGCGACCGCCTCGCCGCGCACGCCGTAGCCTGACCCGGGCCGGCTTCCCTGGCCCGGTCACGGGCCGCCAGACCCGTCCCGGGTCCGTCTCTCCGCCGGCGCGGGGGCGGAGCTATCCGCTGAACGACCGTTCGGGGTAAGTTTCTGGCACCAGTGACGTCGGCGTGCGATCCCGCATGCCGTGGGACCGCAGGGAGGTCAGCGCGATGAGCGGTGGTGACAAGCTCGATTTCGAGATCCGTCCGAATCCCGCGCCGGTATCCGCCGCCGACCGGGCCGCGCTGCTGGCGAACCCGGGCTTCGGCCGGGTGTTCACCGACCACATGGTCACCGTCCGTTACGCCGAGGGCAAGGGCTGGTACGACGCCCGGATCGAGGCGCGCGCGCCGATCCCGATGGACCCGGCCGCGGCGGTGCTGCACTACGCGCAGGAGATCTTCGAGGGTCTGAAGGCATACCGCACCGGCGACGGGTCGGTCACCATGTTCCGGCCGGAGGCCAACGCGGCGCGGTTCGTCGCGTCCGCCCGGCGGCTGGCCATGCCGGAGCTGCCGCCGGAGACGTTCGTGGAGTCGCTGCGCAGGCTGGTCGAGATCGACCGGGAGTGGATCCCGGAGCACGAGGACGCCAGCCTCTACCTGCGTCCGTTCATGTTCGCCAGCGAGGTCTTCCTCGGCGTGCGCCCGGCCAACGAATACCTCTACTGCGTCATCGCGTCGCCGGCGGGCGCCTACTTCGCCGGCGGCGTGAAGCCGGTGACGGTCTGGGTCTCCCCGGACTACACCCGGGCGGCGCCCGGCGGCACGGGCGCGGCCAAGTGCGGCGGCAACTACGCCGCCTCGCTGGCCGCCCAGGCCGAGGCGATCGAGGCGGGCTGCGACCAGGTGGTCTTCCTGGACGCGGTGGAGCGGCGCTACGTCGACGAGCTGGGCGGCATGAACGTCTTCTTCGTCTACGACGACGGCACGCTCGTCACGCCGCCGCTGGGCGGCACGATCCTGCCGGGCATCACGCGCGACGCGGTGCTGACGCTTGCCGCCGAGGCCGGGCACGAGGTGCGGGAGCAGCCGGTCAGCTTCGCCGACTGGCAGGCGGACGCGGCCAGCGGGCGGCTGCGCGAGGTCTTCGCCTGCGGCACCGCCGCCGTGGTCACCCCGATCGGTGGCGTGAAGTTCCCGGACGGCGAGTTCCTCGTCGGGGGCGGCGAGCCGGGCCGCACCACCATGGCCCTGCGACAGAAGCTCGTCGACATCCAGCGCGGCCGGGCCGAGGACCGCCACGGCTGGGTCACGCACGTTCTCTGACCGGCGCGACCGGCCCCCTCCGTCGTGGAGGGGGCCGGTCGCGGCGCTCATTCGAGCAGGTGGGCGCGGAGGGCGTCGAGCTGCTCGGCGGTGACGCCGGCATCGGTCAGGTAGCCCTCGACCGAGCCGTGGCCGGCGCGCAGCTCGGCGAGGAACAGCTCCATCGCCTCGGCCGGGGAGGCCAGGAACGGCGGTGGCGGCTCCTGGGCGTCCGGCAGCGTGGCCCGGACCCAGGCGCTGAACCGCTCGGAGGCGGCGGTGCTCAACGCGTAGTCGGCGACGATGTCGTCGTCGGGCACCCCGAGCACGGCGAGCGTGAGCGCGCAGACGATGCCGGTGCGGTCCTTGCCGGCGACGCAGTGCACCACCACCGGGGCGTTGGCGCTGTCCGCGATCAGGCCGACGGCCTCGGTCAGGCCGGCGGTGCCGGTGCGGGCCAGGTCCGCGTAGCGGTCGGCGAGGTAGCGGGCCAGGCTGACCCCGGAGGACTCGTACTGGCGGGCGGCCCAGTCCTCGTGCTCGGGGTGGATGTGCCGGTAGGCCAGCCCGTCGTAGTCCGGCACCCGGCCGTCGCGTTCCACCTCGGTGGGGCGACGCAGGTCGATCACCGTGCGGATGCCGAGCGCGGTGAACGCTGCCCGGTCGGTCTCGTCGATGCGGTGCAGGGAGTCGGAGCGGTAGAGCCGGCGGCGGCGCACGGTGCGCCCGTCAAGGGCGCGGTAGCCGCCGACGTCGCGGAAGTTGAACAACGCGGGGAAGGGTGTCTCCGGGGCGTCCACAGCTGACACGGTAACGGCCGGCGGCGGCAACGGTGTGCCCCCGCCGGCCGAGGCCGGTACGCGTGTCAGATCCGGGCCGGGCCGTCCGGCGGCAGCGCGGAGTGGTTCTCGCCGTAGTAGCCGCCGAGCTTGTCCCGGTAGCCCGGGTCGGCGTGGTTGGTCTCGTCGTACTCCGGGGCCGCCTTGATCTGGTCCTTGTCCCGGTCCACGAAGACCTTGCGCTCGTCGTGGTCGACGTGGTTCACGGTGCCGGCCGGCAGCATGACCTTCTTGCCGAAGATCCACGGGCCGGTGTCGACGACCAGGTAGCTGTCGTCGACCTCGTGGCTGGCCTTGTCGATCTTGCCGATGCCGCCGTCGGTGGCCTCGACCTTGTAGCCGGTGAGGTCCGCGCTGGCCACGCCGGCCTCGTCGCGGTAACGCCACGGGTCGAACGCGCCGGCGGGCACGCCGCCCGGGTAGGCGCCCTGGCCGCTGTCGGCGACCGGGTCGGTGGTGCCGTGCGTGGTGTGCGGGTCGAGCCTGTCCATAGGGGTGACTCCTGTCCCGGCCGGAGGCCGTCGTGGGGAGCGAATGTGTCGTTGCTGCACCGGTTCATACCCCTTGGCCGGCTTCCTCAATCGCGCGTCCGCGTCCCGGAATGTGGATTGGGGCTCCCAACCTGCGGCGAAGGTGGCAGAGTACCGGTCGTGACCAGCTTCGTCCTGATCATTAGCAGCTAGCGCGCCGGCCTTCCCCCTCGCCGAGCGCGCAGACCTCCCGCATTCGCGGGGGGTCTTTTTGTTGCTCTCCCCAGGCACGAGAAGAGGACTCCGATGACCTTCCAGGTGTACGACACGACGTTGCGCGACGGCGCCCAGCGTGAAGGGCTCAGCTACTCGGTGGTCGACAAGCTGGCGGTGGCCCGCCTGCTCGACGACCTCGGGGTCGGCTTCGTCGAGGGCGGCTGGCCGGGCGCGGTGCCCAAGGACACCGAGTTCTTCCGCCGCGCCCACGACGAGTTGGAGCTGCGGCACGCGATCCTGGTCGCGTTCGGGGCCACCCGCAAGGCCGGCCGGGCGGTCGAGGACGACCCCCAGGTGCGCGGCCTGCTGGACGCGCGGACCCCGGCCGTGGCGCTGGTCGCCAAGGCGGACCTGCGGCACGTCGAGCGGGCGCTGCGCACCACCGCCGAGGAGAACCTGGCGATGGTCACCGACACGGTGTCCTACCTGGTGGCGCAGGGGCGGCGGGTCTTCGTCGACGGGGAGCACACGTTCGACGGCTTCCGCCACGATCCCGGGTACACGGCCGCCGTGGCGCAGGCCGCGCTCGCCGCCGGCGCCGAGCGGTTCGTGCTCTGCGACACCAACGGCGGCATGCTGCCCTCCCAGGTCACCGCCGCGATCGAGGCCCTGGTGGCGCGCACCGGGATCGCGCCGGAGCGGCTCGGCATGCACGCCCAGAACGACACCGCCTGCGCGGTGGCCAACACCCTCGCCGCCGTCGAGGCAGGCGTCCGGCACGTGCAGGGCACCGCGAACGGCTACGGGGAGCGCCCCGGCAACGCCGACCTGTTCGCGGTCGTCGCCAACCTCCAGCTCAAGCTCGGCATGCCCGTCCTACCGGAGGGCTGCCTGGAACAGATGGTGCGGGTCTCGCACGCCATCGCCGAGATCGCCAACATCGCCCCCGACACCCACCAGGCCTACGTCGGGGCCGCCTCCTTCGCCCACAAGGCGGGGCTGCACGCGAGCGCGATCAAGGTCGACCCGTTGCTCTACAACCACGTGGACCCCGCCGTGGTGGGCAACGACATGCGGATCCTGGTGACCGAGATGGCCGGCCGGGCCAGCATCGAGCTGAAGAGCCGCGAGCTGGGTCTGGACCTGGCCGGCCATCCGGACGCGCTGTCCCGGGTCACCGGGCGGGTCAAGGAGTTGGAGGCCGGCGGCTGGTCGTTCGAGGCGGCCGACGCGTCGTTCGAGCTGCTGGTCCGCTCGGAGCTGCCGGACGCGGCGCCGGCCCGGCCGTTCGCGCTGGAGTCGTACCGGGTGCTTGTCGAGCACCGCGAGGACGGCGCGGTGGTCTCCGAGGCGACCGTCAAGATCCGGGTACGGGGCGAGCGGGTGATCGCCACCGCCGAGGGCAACGGCCCGGTCAACGCGCTCGACGAGGCGCTGCGGGTCGGGTTGGCCCGGCACTACCCGGAGCTGCGCGAGTTCGAGCTGGCCGACTACAAGGTCCGCATCCTGGAGGGCAGCCACGGCACCGGCGCGGTGACCCGGGTGCTGGTGGAGACCGCCGGCGCCGGCCGGGACTGGACCACGGTCGGGGTGCACCCGAACGTGGTGGAGGCGAGCTGGCACGCGCTCGTCGACGCGCTCACCTACGGCCTCGACCGGGCCCGGGTGCCGGGCGGGGCGCCGACCACCTGAGCCGCGCTCACGCCGCCGGCAGGCGCAGCTCGGCCAGCAGGGCCCGGTGGTCGCTGCGGGGCACCGACCGGACGTCGACGTCGCGGACCGCGATGCGCCGGTCCACCAGCACGTGGTCGATGGTGACCGGCGGGATCGGGTCGCCGTCGTACGGGCCCCAGGTGCCGGCGAGCCCGGCCCCGACCGCGTCGGCGGCGTCGGTGTAGCCGGTCGCGATCAGGCGACGCATCGTGGCGTGGTCCAGGGTGGCGTTGAAGTCGCCGGCGAGGACGCTGAGCCCGCCGGCGGGCGTGGCCGGCGGCTGGGCCCGCTGGTCGGTCCACCACTGCGGCACCGCGTCGATGGTGTACGGCGCGCCCGGGTGCGCCGACTCCACCCGCAGCGGCGGCGCTCCCGGCACCAGCACGGTCCCGTACGCCTGGGTGAGGAAGTATCGGCGATGGCGGCGGTGACCGGGGTCGCGCAGCGGATGTCGGGCGTACAGCCCGGAGCCGGTGGCGCCGGGCTCGGGGCTCAGCGACCGGTGCGGCAGCAGCGTGGCCAGGCCGAACCGGTCCAGGTCGGCGGCGAGCTGCGGGGTCAGTTCCTGCACGGTGAGCACGTCCACCCGCTGCGTCCGGACCAACGCCACCAGCGCCGCCGCGTCGGCCGAGCCGAGCCGCAGGTTGGCGGTGAGCAGTCGCAGCACCGGGCCGTCCGCGGCCGGCCGGTCGTCGGCGACCGCGCGGGGCGCCACCGCGCCGAGAAGCGCCAGCGCGGCCAGCGCCGCGACCACCGCGGGCGCGCGGCGCCGCAGCGCGAGCGCCAGCGCCGCGACGGCCGGTGCCACCGCGGCGACGTACGGCGTGAAGGCCGCTGTCAGCACCAGCGGGCCCCGTTCCAGTCCGGCCAGGCGCAGCAGCGCCCAGGCGGCCACCGGCGCGACTGTCGACCAGCACGCCGCCGTCGCCCACCGGCCGCCCCGGGCGCGGGCGCGCGGGGGAGTGTCCACGGTGATCACGAGGTCAGCGTACCGACGCCGCCACGAAGCATTTTCGTGAATGGTCGAGCGCTTCCCTCTCACAATTTCTGGCGCGTTCGAAAATGGTCACGGACACGCGATAGGCGCTATTGACCCCCCCATTCCACGGTGTTACGTTCCACCTGGTTGAGGCACTCAACTCTCCGTAGTAAGACCAGCTCAGCGGCGGTGCGCCCGGCTCGGATCCCCGATGATCCGCAATTGTTCGCGCCCGCCGTATCACCACGGTCAAAAGAGGGAGATCTGTCATGGCTACATTCTTCAAGCGAAAGGCGACGGTGGTGGCGCTCGCCGCGCTGTCGCTCACCGTGGCCGGTGGCGGGATCGCGGTCGCCGCCCAGCCCGAGTCGAAGGTGGGCCAGCCGGCCGCCCGGGGGACCGGCCAGCAGCCGCCGGTCGGCGCGGCCGAGCAGCGGGCCGCCCGGTCGGCCATGCGCGCCACCCTGGCGCCGCCGGCCGCCGGCCAGGTCGCCTGGGCGGTGGTGTCGTCCACCGGCGTGCTGCTCCAGCACTCCGGCAACGTGGTGTCCGCGTTCCGGTTCGCGCCCGGGGTGGGCGTGTCCCCGGGGCAGTTCCAGGTGCTGCTCGACTACAACGTGAGCCAGAAGGCGTACGTGGCGACCGTCGGCACCAACGACTCGGACAACGTGCCGCCCAGCGGCCAGGTGTCCGTCGCGCCGCGCTCCCTCACCCCGAACGCGGTGTTCGTGCAGACCCGCACCTCCGACGGCATCTTCTCGCCCCGGCCGTTCCACCTCGTGGTCACGAGCTGACCCGCCCCGCCGCGCGCCGGCCCCCGCCTCGGCGGGGGCCGGTGTCGTGTTCCGTCCCGGTCCGGCGTCTCCCGCGCCGCTTCGCGCGGTTGCCGCCCGATCGGGGAGGTCCTCCCGGTCCGGCCCGCCCCGCCCCCGGATGCGGCCGATAATCCGACGTTTGTCGCGGCTCCGGCCCGGGAAGCAAGCACCGTGACGGACATCTCGGACACCCTGGCCAGCGTGCCCACCCCGGTCGATGCGGACGCGAGCGGCGTCGAGCTGGACCAGACCCTCTTCGAGGTCAAACGCGTGATCGTCGGGCAGGACCGGCTCGTCGACCGCCTGCTCACCGCGTTGGTCGCCGACGGCCACTGCCTGCTGGAGGGCGTGCCGGGGGTGGCCAAGACACTCGCCGCGCAGACGCTCGCCACAGTGGTCGGCGGCACGTTCTCCCGGATCCAGTTCACGCCCGACCTGGTCCCGTCGGACATCGTGGGCACCCGGATCTACCGGGCGTCCACCGAGGCGTTCGACGTGGAGCTGGGGCCGATCATGGCGAACCTGGTGCTCGCCGACGAGATCAACCGGGCTCCGGCCAAGGTGCAGTCGGCGCTGCTGGAGGCGATGGCCGAGCGGCAGGTCTCCATCGCCGGACGGAGCTGGCCGGTGCCCGACCCGTTCCTGGTGCTGGCCACCCAGAACCCGATCGAGTCGGAGGGCGTCTACCAGCTCCCCGAGGCGCAGCGGGACCGGTTCCTGATGAAGGTCGTGGTCGACTACCCGAGCGACGCCGACGAGCTGGCCATCCTCTACCGGATGAGCACCGAACGACCCACCGCCCGCCCGGTGCTCGACCCGGTGCGGCTGCGGGAACTGCAACGCCGAGCGGCCGACGTCTTCGTCCACCACGCGCTGGCCGAGTACGTGGTCCGGCTCATCCTCGCCACCCGGGACCCGGGCCGCTTCGGCCTGCCCGAGATCGCGCCGCTGCTGGCGTACGGGGCCAGCCCCCGCGCCACGCTCGGCCTGGTGGCCGCCGCCCGCGCCCACGCGCTGATCCACGGCCGGGACTACGTGCTCCCCGAGGACGTGCGCGAGCTGGCGGTGGACGTGCTGGCCCACCGGTTGGTGCTCTCCTTCGACGCGGTGGCCGACGGGGTCTCCGGCGAGGACGTGGTGCGTCGCCTGGTCGACGCGGTGCCGCCGCCCCGACTGGTGACCGGACCCGCGCCGGCGGCGCCGGACCTGGCGGCGGCGTGACCCGCCGGACCGCCACCGCGCCCGGTGCCGGGCCGATCGGGTCCGGCGTCGCCGCCCGCGCCGGGCTGGGCGCCACCGACCCGCAGATCGCCGACCTCGCTCCGGACCAGCGCCTGCGGCGGCTGGAGCTGACCGTGACCCGGCGGCTCGACGGGTTGCTGCACGGCCGCTACCGGGGCCTGCTGCCCGGGCCCGGCAGCGAGGCGGCCGGCAGCCGGGAGTACCGGCCCGGCGAGGACGAGGTGCGCCGGATGGACTGGGCGGTGACCGCGCGGACCACCGTGCCGCACGTACGCGAGGTCGACGCCGACCGGGAGCTGACCACCTGGCTGCTCGTCGACGCCAGCGCCAGCATGGAGTACGGAACGTCCACGCTGGACAAGCGGGAACTCGCGGTGGCGGCGGTGGCCTGCGTCGGCTTCCTCACCGCCGGAGTGGGCAACCGCCTCGGCGCCCAGGTGCTCAGCCGGGACGGGCTGCGCCGGTTCCCGGCCCGCAGCGGGCGGATCCACCTGCTCGGGCTGCTGCGCGCGTTGCTCGGCGCGCCGCGTACCGACGATCCGCCGGACCCGCGCGCGGCGGGCCGGGCCGACGGACCTGGCCCGACCCCGGTGCTGGGCCTCGCCGACGGCCTGGCCGGCCTCCAGCGGGTGGCCACCCGACGGGGGCTGGCGGTGGTGGTCTCCGACTTCCTCGACGAGCTGCCCGACGACCCGGACGAGCCGCCGCCCTGGGCCGCCGCGCTGCGCCGGCTGGCGGTCCGGCACCAGGTGCTCGCCGTGGAGGTGACCGACCCGCGCGAGCTGGAGCTGCCGGACGTCGGGCTGGTCACCCTGGTCGACCCGGAGAGCGGCCGGCACCGCGAGGTGTGGACTGGGGACCCGGCGCTGCGCGAGCGGTACGCCCGGGCCGCCGCCGCCCAACGTGAGCAGGTGCGCCGTGCCCTGTACCGGGCCGGTGCCACCCACCTGGCGCTGCGCACCGACCGGGACTGGTGCGCGGACGTCGTCCGGCACGTGCACGAGCAGCGCCGGCTGGCCACCGCGCCGGCCGCCGCCCGGGGAGGTGCCGCATGAGCTGGCAGTCGCCCGCCCGCCTCTGGCTGCTGCTGGCGGTCGCCGCGCTGGTCGCCGGCTACCTGGTGCTGCAGCGCCGGCAGAGCCGGTACGCGGTCCGCTTCACCAACCTGCGCCTGCTCGACCGGGTCGCGCCGCGCCGACCGGCCTGGCGCCGACACGTGCCGGCGGGCCTCTTCCTGGCCATGCTGGCGCTGCTGGTGGTCGGGTTCGCCCGGCCCGAGGCCGAGGTGCGGGTGCCCCGGGAGCGGGCCACCGTGATGGTCGCGGTGGACGTCTCCACCTCGATGCTCGCCGGTGACGTGGACCCGGACCGGCTGACCGCGGCCAAGGAGGCCGGCCGGAAGTTCGTCGACGGGCTGCCGGACGAGTTCAACGTCGGCCTGGTCGCGTTCGCCGGCAGCGCGGCGGTGCTGGTGCCGCCGAGCACCGACCGGGAGGCGCTGCACGAGGGGATCGAGCGACTCGCCGAGGGGATCACCGGCGTGCAGGGCACCGCGATCGGCGAGGCGATCAGCACCTCGCTGGGCGCGGTGAAGAGCCTGGACGCGACCGCCGCCAAGGACCCGCCGCCGGCCCGGATCATCATCCTCTCGGACGGCGCGAACACGGCCGGGATGGACCCGATGGAGGCGGCCGACCAGGCGGTGGCGGCCAAGGTGCCGGTGCACACCATCTCCTTCGGCACGCCCGGCGGCTCGGTCGACAGGGGTGGTCGGGCGATCCAGGTGCCGGTGGACGGGCAGACGCTCAAGGCCGTCGCCGAGGAGACCGGCGGCGGCTTCCACGAGGCGTCGACCAGTCGCGAGCTGAAGGACGTCTACGAGGACATCGGCACCTCGGTCGGCTACCGCACGCAACAGCAGGACATCTCGGCCCGCTTCATCGGCTTCGGGCTGGTCCTGGCCATGGGCGCCGCCGCCGGCTCGCTGCGGTGGTTCTCCCGACTGCCCTGACCGCACTTTTCGAGGCGGACGACGCACGACACGTGAGGAGCCAGGCATGGCAGTGCAGACCGGACTCGGCGAGCCGCGCGGCCCGTGGTTCGTCTCGCCCGAGCTGGACCCGGACGGACGCGGCTGGTCCGACGTACCCGGGTCGGCCGGGCCGGCGGGACGGCGGAGCTGGCGGGGCCGGTTGCTGAGCGCGGCGGCGGTGGTGGCGCTCTCCACCGTCTCCGGGGCGGCGGCCGGCACCTGGGCGGCCGACCGGGACGTGCCGGGCCCGTCGGCGGCCTCCGCCGCGCCGGTGCCGGCCGAGCTGGTCACCGCCGCCGGCAAGACGGTGCCCGGGGTGGTCTCGGTGATGGTCGGCGGGCGGTCCGGCACGGGCGCGTCCGGCTCCGGCTTCGCCATCGACAACGAGCAGCACATCGTCACCAACGACCACATCCTGGCCCGGGGCGGCTCCGGTCCGGTGACGGTGGAGACGTCGGACGGGCGGCGCCTCGCCGCCGAGGTGGTGGGTCGCGCGCCGGACAGCGACCTGGCCGTGCTCAAGGTGCCGGCCTCGGCCGGGCTGCCGCCGCTGCCGCTGGCCAGGCCGAACGCGACCCGGGTGGGCGAGCCGGTGCTCGCGGTCGGCTCCCCGCTCGGGCTCGCCGGCACGGTCACCGCCGGCATCGTCAGCGCGCTCAACCGGCAGGTCCGGATCGGCAACGGCCGGCACACCGCGGTGCAGACCGACGCCTCCATCAACCCGGGCAACTCGGGCGGTCCGCTGGTGAACGCGCGCGGCGAGGTGGTCGGGGTGAACACCGCCATCGCCACCATCGACGGGAACGGTTCGATCGGCATCGGCTTCGCGATCCCGATCGACCAGGTGCAGCAGACCGCCGACACGATCATCGGCAAGGGTGGCTGAGCTGCGCAGACGCCCCGGAAGTGTCGGATATCCGGCGTGGGAGCATCGGAGGATGGAAATATTACGCTGAGTATGGATACTGGCGGAGGTGGAGCAAGCTGTCATCGCGGCCCTCCTCCTGGTGGGCCTGGTCATCGGCGCCGGCGTCGGCGCGTCGTACGCCCGTGCCAAACGGGGCTGGAAGGACTATCAAACGGTCCGGACCAGCGTCCCGGGCGCGCGGCGCAACGCCTGGGCGGCGATCCGGGCGGTGGCCGTCAAGGCCGCCGTCATCGCCCTGCTGCTTGTCGGCGCCGCCGCCTACGCCGCGTCCGGCTCGGACGAGGAACGGGCCGGACCCGCACCGACGGTGACCCCGAGCCCGAGCCACCGCCCGGGGCGCTAGCCTCGGGGCGTGGACGACGGACTGCGGGTGACCGACCGGCTCGTGGTGCCGGCCGCCGAGCTGCGGGAGCGGTTCTCCCGGTCGTCCGGACCGGGTGGTCAGGGCGTCAACACCACCGACTCCCGGGTGGAGCTGAGCTTCGACCTGGCCGGCTCGCCGAGTGTGCCGGAGGCGCTGCGGGAACGGGCCCTGGGCCGGCTCGCCGGCCGGCTCGTCGACGGGGTGCTGACCGTGGCGGCCAGCGAGCACCGGGCGCAACTGGCCAACCGGGAGGCGGCCCGGGAACGGATGGCGGCGCTGCTGCGCGAGGCGGTCGCCCCGCCGCCGAAGGCGCGCCGACCGACCCGCCCGTCGCGCGGCGCGAAGGAGCGCCGGCTGGCCGACAAGAAGCGGCAGTCCCAGCGCAAACGCGATCGCCGGGTGGACGGCGACTGAGCCGAAATCCGGTTGAGCCGCCGGTCGCGGGGCCCGGAGAATCCGCCCCGTGCCGACCGACTTCTCCGTCAAGCCCACGCTCACCGGCGAGCGGGTGCTGCTGCGGCCGTTCTCCGACGACGACCTGCCGGCGCTCGCGGCGATCCTGGCCGACCCGGAGGTCGCCCGGCTCACCGGCAGCCCGCCCGGCGAGGGCTTCGAGCCGGCCCGGCTGCGCGCCTGGTACGGCACCCGCAACAGCCAGACCGACCGGCTCGACCTGGCCGTGGTGGACCGGGGCACCGGGGCGTGCGTCGGCGAGGTGGTCCTCAACGAGTGGGACCGGGTCAACGCGAGCTGCAACTTCCGCACCCTGATCGGTCCCGGCGGGCGCGACCGCGGCCTCGGCACCGAGGCGGTCCGGCTGGTCGTCGGGTACGGCTTCACGCAGCTCGGCCTGCACCGGGTCGGGTTGGAGGTGTTCGCGTTCAACCCGCGCGCCCGCCGCGCCTACGAGAAGGTCGGTTTCGTGGCCGAGGGCACGCTGCGGCAGGTGCTGCGCGACGGCGACGACTGGGTGGACGCGACAGTCATGTCGATCCTCGCGCCGGAGTGGGCCCGGCACCGGGGCCGTCCGGAGGGTTGAGTCGAAGGCTTCGAAGCGCTTCAATGCGTACGGGAGCGTCAGGGCCGTCACCGACCGACCGTCACGTGACAGGAGTCCCTCCCGCATGTCCCGAAACCTCGGGCGCGCCGCGCTGACCGCGCTCGTCGCGCTGCTGCCCGTCCTCGCCCTCGCCCTCGCCCTCGTCTCCGGCCCACCGGCCGCCGCGGCCGCCACCCCGATCCGCGTGATGCCGCTCGGCGACTCCATCACCGGGTCGCCCGGCTGCTGGCGCGCCGTGCTCTGGAATCGCCTCCAGTCCACCGGGCACACCGACGTCGACTTCGTCGGCACGCTCGGCCCGCAGGGCTGCGGCGTCACCTACGACGGCGACAACGAGGGGCACGGCGGCTACCTGGCGACGAACATCGCCGACCAGAACCTGCTCCCCGGCTGGCTCGCCGCCACCCACCCCGACGTGGTGCTGATGCACCTCGGCACCAACGACGTGTGGAGCAACATCGCGCCGGCCACCGTCCTGGCCGCGTACTCGAAGCTGGTGGACCAGATGCGGGCCGCCAACCCGGCCACCACCGTGCTGGTCGCGAAGATCATCCCGATGAACCCGGCGAGCTGTCCGGAGTGCGGGCAGCGGACCGTCGCGCTCAACGCCGCCGTCGACGGCTGGGCGGCGGGGAAGACCACCGCCGCCTCGCCCATCGTGGTGGTCGACCAGTGGACCGGCTTCGACACCGCCACCGACACCTACGACGGCGTGCACCCGAACGCCGCCGGCGACCAGAAGATGTCCGACAGGTGGTACCCGGCGCTGGCCGCCGTGCTGGGCCGGACCACCCCGACGCCCACCACCTCACCGTCGCCCACCGCGTCACCGTCGCCCACCACCGCGCCGACGCCGACGCCGACCGGCACGACGACGGGACCCCCGCACCCGACCGACAGCCCGTCGCCGACGCCCACGGTCGGCGGCTGCGCCGCCACCTGGCGCACGGTCGGGCAGTGGCCGGGCGGCTTCCAGGCCGAGATCACGGTCCGCAACACCGGGGCCGTGCCGATCCCGTCCTGGGTGGCCCGGTTCGCGCTCGCCGGCGGGCAGCGGATCACCCAGGCGTGGAGCGCCCAGGTGGCGCAGGGCGGGACCGCGGTGACGGCCCGGAGCGCCGCCTGGAACGGCGCGCTGGCACCGGGGGCGCAGGCCACGTTCGGGTTCCTGGCCGACGGCGCGGTTCCGGACCCGGTCCCGCTGCCGGCCTGCGCCCTCGGCTGACCACGCCTCGGCTGCCGGCCCGCGCCCTCGGCCGATCGCGACTCCGACCCGGCGGGCGGAGGCGGCACGTCCGCTGGTCACCGAGCGTGACGGGCGACGAGAAAAGGCACTACTTTTCCGGGGTATGCCTCCTGGTCATAATTATGACCAGGAGGCATATCGGTCGAAACTCGAGTGTCCCGGCCACTCGACACGCCCGGCCGCGCACCTCGACGTCGGCTCGGGGCGAGGTCGGCGCCGCGCCTGTCGGACGAGCGGTCTCAGGCCGGCGCGGCGCGGTCCAGTGCGGCCAGCAGCCGGGCCCGCAGGCCGGCGGCCCGCTCGGCGAACCCGCGCTGGGCGGTGGCGTACTCGGCCCGGCCCTCCGGGGTCTCCACCCGCACCGGCGGGTGGCCCAGGTCGGCCAGGTCGTACGGGCTGGCCCGCATGTCCAGCTCGCGGATCTCCCGGGCCAGCGCGAACGCGTCCGCCACCAGCTCCGACGGCACCAGCGGGGACAGTTTGTAGGACCATTTGTAGAGATCCATGTTGGCGTGCAGGCAGCCCGGCTGCTCCAGCGCGTGCTGGCTCTCCCGAGCCGGCTGGAGCACGTTGAGCGGCCGGGCCGGCGCGGTGAAGAACCGGAACGCGTCGAAGTGGCTGCACCGCACGCCCCGCTCCTCGACCACCGCCGCGGTCGCCGCCGGGCTGAGCCGCAGCGGCCAGGCGTTGTGCCGCACCTGCTCCTGGGTCTGCCGGTAGACCATCGCCCACTCGTGCATGCCGAAGCAGCCGAACTGCGCCGGGCGGCCGGCGGTGGCGGCCAGCAGCGTACGGATCCAGGCGATCGACTCGGCGCGGCGCGCGCGTACCCGCTCGGTGTCGAGGGTGAGCCCGGCGGCGGCCGCGGTGTAGTCCGGGCCGAACCCGGCCGGGTCGGCGTCGCGCAGCACCATCCCCGCGCCCGGATGCCAGCGGCGGAGCTGCGCGGGGCGGTGCGAGTAGTAGGTGAAGAGGAAGTCCGCCACCGGGTGCTTCACCCCGGTGCGGCGGCGGGCCAGGTGCGGCGCCAGCCAGGCGTCGACCCGCTCCTCGTGGTCGCGCCGGCGGGCCTGCCAGTCGGCCGCGTCGAGCACGGCGGCGGGAGCGAGGGCGGCGGTCACGAACCCCAGGGTACGACCGCCGCCCGGACCGTCGTCAGTCCACGTCCACCCGCACGCCGGCGGAGAACACGCCGCTGCGCAGCTCCAACTGCTTCGGCGGCTGCGCCCCGTGCACGGTGAACACCAGCGGCAGCAGGACCCGCCGCCCGGCGGCCACCGGTTGGGCGAACACGTCCCGGCCCAGGTTCGCCACCCGGGTGGCGTCCTCGTCGGCGGCCACCCAGTTGCCGCTGGGCAGGTACGCGCGCTGCAACTGCCCGTGCCAGGTCTGCTGCTCCCCGGTGACGTTGCGCACGCCGACCGTGGCCAGGCAGGGCCGCCCGCCGCCCGGAGGCGCCGGCACCACGCCCGCGCCACAGCTCATCCGGTAGACGGTGAACTCGAACGCGGTCTCCCGCAGCGGCACCCCCAGCCCGCCGGCGACGGTGCTGCCCACCCACGCGCCGCTGGTCGGCTGCTTGGTGGTGTCCATCGCGGCGACCCGCTGGGTGGCGGTCCACGCGGCCGCGCCCACCACGCCGGCCAGCACCGCCGCCGCCACGCCGACCGTCAGCCAGACCGGCGGCCGGCGACGCCGGGAGGCCGGCGCGGGCTGTGCCGGACGCGGGTAGACGGTGCCCCGGTCGACCGGCCCGCCGGGGTGGACCGGCGCGTACCGTCCGCTCCCGTCCGCGCCGGCCGGACCGGTCTGTCCGGTCCCCGCCGGGCCTGCCGGGCCGGGCTGGGCGGCACCGGATCGGGCGACGCCCGTCGACGCGTTGCCGGCGCGCCGCCGGCGGCGCCACGCCGTCCACCCGAGCACCCCGCCGGCGACCACCAGCACCGCGACCAGGGCGGCCAGCAGCACGGGCGGGCGGCGCCAGGGCGGGGCCGCGGTCGCCTGCGCGGCCGGGGCGGTGGCCGTGCCCACCCAGGTCGCCGTGGCGCAGTCGTACGGCCGGGTGCCGTCGGTGCCGTAGACGCAGGTGGGGGCCGTCACCGAGTGACCCGGCCCGGTCACCGCGAGCGCGGTGTGCAATGCGGTGGTGCTCCGCGCCGGCAGGCGCAGCCGCCAGGTGACCTCCCCGGCGGTGGTCCCGACCGGCCCGGTGGCCTGCCCGCCGCCGGTCACCGTGGTGGCCCGGGAGCCGCTCGGCAGCTCCTGCCGGACCATCGTCTCGACAGGCGTCGTGCCCGCGTTGCGGACCTCGATCCGGTAGCCCGGCGCCGGGGTGCCGGCCGCGCCCACGGCCACGCTCACCGGTGGCGTCGTCGGCTGGACCGGCGCCGGGCCGGTGGTCGGCACCGCCGGGGGCGCCGCCGGCACGCCGGTCGGGATCGGGGTGGCCGCCGCGGCGACCACGGCCGCTGCCGGGGCGGGTCGGGCGGGTGCGGCCGCCGCCCGGGGCGCCGCCGGGGGCAGCGCCGGCACGGCGGCGATGACGCCGAGGCAGTTCACGAGCACTGCCAGGGTCCTGTGGTGTCGTCTCGATGCAGGCATACCAACGAACCTCCGGAACCGAAGCTATGGTCCGGGGGCCGCCGGGCGGGTACGAAGCCGGCATTCCCGCCCCGGCCGGCGGGATCCGGCGTACCCTGGCGCGTCCGGCGAGGCCGGCGTCACCTGCCGTGTCCGGCGGGCGTCCCGGCCGGCCGGGATAGATTGTCCGGGTGCGTATCGCTCGTTTCGCTCATGCCAAGGGAATGTCGTTCGGGGTCGTCGAGGGCGAGCCGGAGGCCGGGCCGCAGGGTCTGACCATCGCCGAGATCGAGGGCCACCCGTTCGGGCAGATCCAGTTCTCCGGCGCCCGCTGGGCGCTCTCCGACGTGCGGCTGCTGTCGCCGATCCTGCCCAGCAAGGTGGTGTGCGTCGGCCGCAACTACGCCGAACACGCCGCCGAGCACGGCAGCGAGGTGCCGAAGGAGCCGCTGCTCTTCCTCAAGCCGTCCACCTCGGTGATCGGCCCGCGCGACGCCATCCGCCTGCCGATCTTCTCCAAGCAGGTCGAGCACGAGGCGGAACTCGCCGTGGTCATCGGCGCGCCCGGGGCGCGGCGGGCCGACCGGGCCGCCGCCGAGCGGGCCATCTTCGGCTACACCTGCGCCAACGACGTCACCGCGCGGGACCTCCAGCGCTCCGACGGGCAGTGGACCCGGGCCAAGGGCTTCGACTCGTTCTGCCCGATCGGGCCGTGGATCTCCACCGGCCTGGACGTCCGCGACCTGGAGATCCGCTGCGAGGTGGGCCGCGATCCGGAGGAGATGGAGGTACGCCAGCTCGGCCGGACCAAGGACATGGTGTTCGACGTGCCTGGCCTGGTGTCGTACATCTCGCACGTGATGACGCTGCTGCCCGGCGACGTGGTGCTCACCGGCACCCCGGCGGGGGTTAGCCCGCTCACCGAGGGGGATACGGTCACCGTGCGGATCGAGGGGATCGGGGAGCTGAGCAACCCGGTGGTCCCGGTCGCCTGATCCGGCTTCGATGCCTCGTTTCCGCAGGTCACGTGCGGTTCGGGGGGTTGGATTTGGCCTGCCGGCACGGGGAGGGTAAAGTTCATTCCCGGCGCCGCAAGGGGCCAATGGGGTATGGGGTAATTGGCAGCCCGACTGATTCTGGTTCAGTTAGTCTAGGTTCGAGTCCTGGTACCCCAGCGCAGCCGGTGGTTCGTGAGAATCCCGGTCGCTGGATTCTGGCAGTTGCCGCTGCCGGAGTGCATGAAGGTTCTGGCCCCGTCGTCTAGCGGCCCAGGACGCCGCCCTCTCAAGGCGGTAGCGCCGGTTCGAATCCGGTCGGGGCTACAGCACCGTCAGCCCGTCCCGTTTCTCGGGGCGGGCTGTTCTGCTGTTCGGCGCCCGACCGGGCAGCGACCCCCCTCGGCGGTGCCGCGGACGGTGCCGCTAGACTACTGCCACACCGCCCGCGAGGGTCGGTGAAGCAGGAAATGTGCCTGGCCCCGTCGTCTAGTGGCCCAGGACGCCGCCCTCTCAAGGCGGTAGCGCCGGTTCGAATCCGGTCGGGGCTACGTTCACCGAACGGCCCGTCTCGCTCCGCGAGGCGGGCCGTTCGCCATTCCCGGTCGGGGGTCAGAGCCCGGAGAGGCGTTGGCCGGCACGGACCACGGCCATGGCGTGGCGTTCGCCCGGGCGGCGGCCGAGGCGCTCGATCGGGCCGGAGATGCTGACCGCGGCGATCACCCGGCCGGTCCGGTCCCGGATCGGGGCCGAGACGCTCGCCACACCGGCCTCCCGCTCGGCCACGCTCTGCGCCCAGCCGCGCCGGCGCACCTCGGCCAGCGTGCGACCGGTGAACTTGGCGCGGGGCAGCAGCGGCATCACCGCCTCCGGCGGCTCCCAGGCGAGCAGGATCTGCGCCGCCGAACCGGCGGTCATCGGCAGCACCGAGCCGACCGGCACGGTGTCCCGCAGGCCGCTGGCGCGCTCGGCGGCGGCCACGCAGATCCGCTCGTCGGCGCGGCGCAGGTAGAGCTGGGCGCTCTCCCCGGTGGCGTCGCGCAGCGCGGCCAACAGCGGCTCGGCGGCGGTGAGCAGCACGTCGGGGGCCGCGTTGGCCAGCTCGCCCAGGCGTGGACCCGGGCGCCATCGGCCCTGGGTGTCCCGGACCAGCATCCGGTGGATCTCCAGCGCCTGTGCCAGCCGGTGCGCGGTGGCCCGGGGCAGCTTGGTGCGTTCAACGAGTTCGGCCAGGCTGGCGCCGTCGACACAGGCGGCCAGGATGACCACCGCCTTGTCGAGAACGCCGACACCGCTCATACTGTGTCCCACAAGCCGAAATTTACCTCCCAGAATTTAGGATGTCCAGATGGTGGGAGTCACTCGACCGAGGACCCTGGCCGAGAAGGTCTGGGACGCGCACGTGGTCCGCTCCGTCGAGGGCGAGCCGGACCTGCTCTTCATCGACCTGCACCTGCTGCACGAGGTGACCAGCCCGCAGGCGTTCGACGGGCTCCGCCTGGCCGGGCGCGGGGTCCGTCGCACCGACCTGACGATCGCGACCGAGGACCACAACACCCCGACCGGGTACGACGACCCGGCGTTCCGCGCCCGGCGCGGCGACCTGCTCACCATCGCGGACCCCACCTCCCGCACCCAGATCGAGACGCTGCGCCGCAACTGCGCCGAGTTCGGCGTACGGCTGCACCCGCTGGGCGACGAGAACCAGGGCATCGTGCACGTGATCGGCCCGCAGCTCGGGCTCACCCAGCCGGGCATGACGATCGTCTGCGGCGACTCGCACACCGCCACCCACGGCGCGTTCGGCGCGCTCGCCTTCGGCATCGGCACCAGCGAGGTCGAGCACGTGCTGGCCACCCAGACGCTGCCGCAGGCCCGCCCGAGGACGATGGCCGTCAACGTCGTCGGCGAGCTGGCCCCCGGCGTCACCGCCAAGGACCTGGTGCTCGCGCTGATCGCCCAGGTGGGCACCGGCGGCGGGCGCGGTCACATCGTGGAGTACCGGGGCGAGGCCATCCGCGAGCTCTCCATGGAGGGGCGGATGACGATCGCGAACATGTCCATCGAGTGGGGCGCCAAGGCCGGCATGATCGCGCCGGACGAGACCACGTTCGCGTACCTGAAGGGGCGGCCCAACGCGCCGCAGGGGGCCGACTGGGACGTGGCGCTGGAGCACTGGCGGACGCTGCCCACCGACGAGGGCGCGACGTTCGACACCGAGGTGACGCTGGACGCGAGCCGGATCACCCCGTTCGTCACCTGGGGCACCAACCCCGGTCAGGGCGTGCCGCTCGGCGCGACCGTGCCGGACCCGGAGGCGTTCGGCACCGAACCGGAGCGGGTCGCGGCCCGCCGCGCGCTGGAATACATGGACCTCACCCCGGGCACGCCGCTGCGCGACCTCGCCGTGGACGTGGTCTTCGTCGGCTCCTGCACCAACGGCCGGCTGGAGGACCTGCGGGCCGCCGCCGACGTGCTGCGCGGGCGGCGGGTCGCCGACGGCGTGCGGATGCTCGTGGTCCCCGGCTCCGCGGCGGTGCGGGAGGCGGCCGAGATCGAGGGGCTCGACCAGGTCTTCACCGACGCGGGCGCCGAGTGGCGGTTCGCCGGCTGCTCGATGTGCCTGGGGATGAACCCCGACACGCTCAGGCCCGGGGAGCGTTCCGCCTCCACCTCCAACCGCAACTTCGAGGGCCGGCAGGGCCGGGGCGGGCGTACCCATCTGGTGTCCCCGCCGGTCGCCGCCGCCACCGCCGTGGTCGGCCGGCTCGCCGCCCCCGCCGACCTGTAGAAGGGCAGCCGAGAGATGGACAAGTTCACCGCACACACCGGCACCGCCGTGCCGCTGCGCCGGTCCAACGTGGACACCGATCAGATCATCCCCGCCGTGTACCTCAAGCGGGTGACCCGGACCGGCTTCGCCGACGGTCTGTTCAACGCCTGGCGGGAGGACCCGTCATTCATTCTCAACGATCCCGTCTATTCGGGGGCGTCGATTCTTGTGGCGGGTCCGGAGTTCGGCACCGGCTCCTCCCGGGAGCACGCCGTCTGGGCCCTGCGGGACTGGGGGTTCCGGGCCGTCGTCTCGCCCCGCTTCGGTGACATCTTCCGCGGCAACGCGTTGAAGGAAGGTCTCCTTCCGGTCGAGCTGGAATTGGGCGCCGTGGAGCGACTCTGGGCCCTCACCGAATCCGACCCGACCACCGCGGTCACCGTCGACCTGGCCGCTCGGGAGGTCCGCGCCGGCGACGCCACCTGGGCCTTCCCGCTCGACGACCACAGCCGCTGGCGGCTGATGGAGGGCTTGGACGACATTGGACTCACCCTCCGGCACGAGGCCGAGATCGGCGCGTACGAGGCGGCCCGGCCGGCGTTCCTGCCCTCGATCGCCTGAGCGCGGGCCCCTTTTCGCCCCCACCGGCCCGGCCGGTGGGGGCGAATCCGTTGCGACACAAGGGCTTTTTTCCACCGAATGTTTGTGTCCAGGCAGCACAGGGCATACGGTGCGCGCAGAATGGCTCGCGTCGAGTCAGTTGCACAATCGGGAGGAAGTCGTGAACAAGGCCGAGCTCATCGAGGCGCTCGCCGTTCGCCTGGGGGACCGGAAGACGGCGACGGCCGCGCTCGACGCGGTTCTCGCTGAGGTCCAGGCGGCGGTCACCAAGGGCGACAAGGTGGCAATCACCGGTTTCGGAGCGTTCGAGAAGCGCGTCCGTGGAGCCCGAACAGCCCGCAACCCGCGGACCGGCGAGGCGGTAAAGGTCAAGAAGACCTCCGTCCCGACCTTCCGGGCGGGTGCGGGCTTCAAGGAGATGGTGGCCAGCGGCAAGGTGCCGAAGGACACCACCGCGGCGAAGAAGACCACCGCGGCCGCCAAGACCACGGCGGCGAAGAAGACCACCGCGGCCGCCAAGACCACGGCGGCGAAGAAGACCACGGCGGCGAAGGCCACCAAGACCACCGCGGCGAGCAAGAAGGCCGCGCCGGCCAAGAAGGCCGCCGCGACCAAGACCACGGCGGCGAAGAAGACGACCGCGGCGAAGTCCACCGCGGCCAAGAAGACGACCGCGGCGAAGTCCGCCACGGCCAAGAAGACCACGGCGGCGAAGAAGGCGCCCGCGAAGAAGGCGCCGGCCAAGAAGGCCGCCAGCCGGCGCTGACCGGACAGCCCCACCGAGGGCGCCCACCGTTCGCGGTGGGCGCCCTCGTCCGTGGGTACGCGTTGACCGCCCACCGCGCCGCCGCGCAGAATCGCCGTGCCGAAACCCCCGTCGGTCACGAGAAGAGGCGCCGTGCGGCACCGTCACCTCTCCACCCTCACGCTCGCCCTGGGCGTCGCGGTTCTGCTGGACGTGCTGCGGGTCTGGCTCCCGTCGGTCATCACCCTCTTCGGCCGGGCCGCCGAGACGCCCGCCGAGCTGCTCGGCGCGTTCGCGCTCGGCTGGTTCGTGCTGGGACTGGGCGCGCCCACCCTGGTACGCCGGCTCGGCGCCGGCCCGGTCGGCCTGGTCGCGGCCGGCGTGCTCGCCGCCGTCCGGCTGGCGTTGACCGCCGCACCCGGTGGCGCCGCCCAGCTCTGGCTCGCCTGTGCCGGGCTGCTCGCCGGTCTGGTCTGGCTGGTGGCCACCGCCGCGTCGGTCGACCGGCCGGTTCCCGGGCTGGCGCTCGGCCTGGCCGGCAGCGCGGTCGGGCACGCGCTGCTGGGCACCGAGGACCTCGTCTGGCGCGGCGGCGTGCTGGGCTGGACGCTGAGCACGGCGCTTGTCGCGGCGTTCCTGACCGCGAGCGTGGCGGTCGCGGCGCCACGGCCCGGGAAACCCCGGGCGGGATCGCTCGGCGCGGCGGAGGTCCTCCCGGCGTCGGCCGGGGCGGTGGCCGGTCGTCGGGCGTGGTTGCTGTGCGGGCCGGCGCTGTTGCTGGCCAACCAGATCGCGCTCGCGCCGGCGGTGTGGGCCGCCGCCGCCGGCACCGATCCGTCCGGCTTCCCCGGCCTGTCCCGGGCGCCGGGTGGCGCGTCGCCGCTGGGCGCGTTCGCGGTCCTGCTGTTCCTGGCCGCCGCGCTGCACCGGCCGCCGGTCCGGCTCGCCCGGGTGGTCTGGCCGGTCGCCCTGTTCGCCGGATCGGTGCTGTTCGCCGCCGGGCAGCTCGTCCCGGCGTACCTGCTCACCGCCGCCGGCCTCGGCGGCTGCCTGGCCCTGACCGACACGGACGAGCCGGTCCCCGACGACGCCGGTGGACGGGCGGCGACCCGGCGCGGTCGCGCGGCGGCCGTCGGGATGGTGGTCTTCGCGGTGGCCACGATCGTCTACTACGCCGCCTACGACCTGGGGTACCCCAACGGGTGGGTGCCCGTCGTCACGGCCGTCCTCGTCGTTCTGGCGGCGCTCGTCGGGCCGTCCTGGTCCACGCCGGCGCCTGTCGTGCCGGCCCGGCGGTGGAGCCTGCTCGGGCTGGTGGCGCTCACCGCGTTCGCCCCCGAGTTCCATCGCCCGCCGGTGCCGGCCGCGCGGCCCACCGCCGCGCCCGCGGTGGTGCGGGTGGCCGCGTACAACATCCGGATGGGCTTCGGCCTGGACGGCCGGCTGGACCTCGACGCGGCGGCCCGGGCCGTACGCGGGGCGGACGTGGTGCTGCTCAGCGAGGTCGACCGGGGCTGGTGGCTCAACGGCGGTCACGACACGCTGGCGCTGCTGGCCGGGCGGCTGCGGATGCCGTACGTCTTCGCGCCCGCCGCGGACCCGGTCTGGGGCGACGCGGTGCTCAGCCGGTTCCCGGTGCGCTCCGGCCAGACTCGGCCGCTGGCCGCGCACGGCGCGCCGACCGGCGCGCAGGCCCTCGGCGTCACGCTCGACCTGGGCGGTCGCGACCTGGCCGTGGTCGCCACCCACCTGCAACCGCCGCCGGGACGGGACCCGGTCGAGCAGGCCCGCGAGGTGGCCGCGTTCGCCGCCGGGTACGCGGCCGGCCGTCCACTGGTGCTCGGCGGTGACCTGAACACCGAGCCGGACGACCCGGCGTTCGCCGAGTTCCTCCGCGTCGGGCTGGTGGACGCGTTGGCCGCGGCCCGGCCGTTGCGGACCAGCCCGGCCGACGACCCGCGTACGCAGATCGACCACGTCTTCGTCTCGCCGGGCCTGACCGCCGCCGAGGTACGCGCCCCGCGCACCGAGGCCAGCGACCACCTCCCGGTGCGGTTGACGGTGGCGCTGCCCTGAGTGGCTGTTGGTGAGAAGGGAACCCGTCTGTACCGGAGGCGTTAACAGGGGGCCCCGCCTTACAAGCGGTCGGGGGGAAGGAGGCGGTCGCCGGCGAAGGGGAGCAGCCAGCCGCCGCCCTTGGCGGTGGTGAAGTCGCCGGGGCCGCCGGTCAGCCGTTCCAGCGCGCCCGGGATCACCTTGCCCTGGCTGCACACCGCGACCGGCTCGGCGGCGGTGGCCAGCGCGGCCAGCCGGGCCGCGGTGGCGAGCACGCACTCGTCGGCGAGCTGGCCCGGCTTCGGCTCGTCCAGGTCGCCGCAGACCTCGATCGGCAGGTCCAGCCGGGCCGCCGCCGGGTCCAGCGTCTGCACGCACCGGCGGGCCGAGGCGGAGAGCAGGCGCACCGGGCGGGCCAGCGCCACAAGCGGGACCAACGCCCGCGCCTGCGCCCGGCCCTCGGCGTCCAGCGGCCGGGCGGTGTCCGGGCCGGTCCAGGTGCCCCGCCTGCCGGCGTGCGCGTGCCGCACCAGCAGCACCGTCGCGGTGACCGGCGGCAGCGCCGCGAACGCGCCGATCACCTCGGCGTCGTGCGGGTAGCTGACCCGGCGGGCGGCGGCGTCGACCGGGAACCAGGCCACCTCGTCGACCTCGGTGCCCGGCTGGAAGCCGCCGCTGCCGACGGCCCGCATCGACCACCAGTCGACCGCCTTGGCCCGGCCCTCGCTGCGGTAGCGGACGGTGGGCAGGCGCACCTGCGGGACCGCCCGCACGTCGGTCTCCTCGGCGACCTCGCGGACGGCGGCGACAAGCGGGTGCTCGCCGGCGTCCAGCTTGCCCTTGGGCAGCGACCAGTCGCCGTAGCGGGGGCGGTGCACCAGGCAGACCTCGACGCCGTCGGGGCCCGGGCGCCAGACGACGCCGCCCGCCGCGCGGATCCGTACCGGTTCCTCGTCGTTCACCGGATCACCGTATGCCCGCCCGCGGCGCGTCACGGCCCGCTCAGTCCGCCCGCCCGCCGACCCGGCGCAGCAGCAGGTCCTGCAGGTGGGTCAGCGGCGCGTCGCCGTCGCCGGTACGCCGGTGCCAGGTGCCGTCGGTGGCCAGCTCGAACGCGTCGACGTCCGGGTCGAACGCGGCGGTGAGGACGTGGTCCAGCTCGGCCCGGGCCACCGGGTCGCTCACCTGCACCAGCGCCTCCACCCGACGGTCCAGGTTGCGGTGCATCAGGTCGGCCGAACCCATCCAGAACTCGGCGTCGCCGTTGTTGCCGAACCGGAAGATCCGGGAGTGTTCCAGGAACCGGCCGAGGATGGACCGGACCCGGATGTTCTCCGACAGCCCCGGCACGCCGGGGCGCAGCATGCACATGCCCCGGATCAGCAGGTCGACGTGCACCCCGGCCCGGGAGGCCCGGTAGAGCGCGTCGGTGATCTCCTCGTCCACGAGCGCGTTCACCTTGAACTGCACCAGCCCCGGCATGCCCAGCCGGACGTGCTCGATCTCCCGGTCGATCCGCTCGATCAGGCCGCTGCGGATGCCCTGCGGCGCGACCAGCAGCCGGCGGAAGGCGGTCTGCCGGCTGTAGCCGGTGAGCACGTTGAACAGGTCGGTCAGGTCGGCCCCGATCTCCGGGTCGGCGGTGAGCATGCCGAAGTCCTCGTAGAGCCGGGCGGTCTTCGGGTGGTAGTTGCCGGTGCCGATGTGGCAGTAGCGCCGGATCTGGTTGCCCTCCTGCCGCACCACGAGCGCGGTCTTGCAGTGCGTCTTGAGACCCACCAGGCCGTAGACCACGTGGCAGCCGGCCCGTTCCAGGGTGCGCGCCCACCCGATGTTGGCCACCTCGTCGAAGCGCGCCTTCAGCTCCACCAGCACCACCACCTGCTTGCCGGCGGCGGCCGCGTCGACGAGCGCGTCGACGATCGGGGAGTCGCCGCTGGTGCGGTAGAGCGTCTGCTTGATGGCGAGCACGTTCGGGTCGGCGGCGGCCTGCTCGACGAAGCGCTGCACGCTCGTCGCGAACGAGTGGTAGGGGTGGTGCACCAGCACGTCGCCGTCGCGCAGGGTGGCGAACACGCTGCGCGGCACCTCGCCCTCGGCCAGGCGCGGGTGGGTGGCCGGCACGAACGGGCGGTCCTTAAGGTCGGGCCGGTCGGCCTCGCCGTAGACCTGCCAGAGCGCGGAGAGGTCGACCAGGCCGCGGACCCGCAGCACGTCGTGGTCGTCCATGTCCAGCTCGCGGACGAGCAGCTCCAGCATGTGGTCGGAGATGGAGGCGGCCACCTCCAGCCGCACCGGCGGACCGAACCGGCGCCGGGCCAGCTCGCGTTCCAGCGCCTGGAGCAGGTCCTCGTCGCGATCCTCGTCGACCTCCACCTCGGCGTTGCGGGTGACCCGGAACAGGTGGCACTCGACCACCTGCATGCCGGAGAAGAGCTGGCCGAGGTGCACCGAGATGAGGTCCTCCACCGGCAGGAACCGGACGCCGGGGCGGTCCCGGGCGACCCGCACGAACCGGGGGACGTTGTTCGGCACCTTGACCCGGGCGAACAGCTCGGAGCCGCCGTCCGGGTCGCGCACCGCGACGGCCAGGTTCAACGACCGGCCGGAGATGTAGGGGAACGGGTGCGCCGGGTCGACCGCGAGCGGGGTGAGCACCGGGAAGATGTGCTCCCGGAACCAGGTGCGCAGCCGCTCCCGCTCGGCGTCGTCCAGCTCGCTCCAGCGCAGGATGCGGACGTCCTCCTCGGCGAGCCGGGGGAGCACGTCGTCGACGAAGCAGGCGGCGTGCCGGGCGACCAGGTCGGCGGCCTTCTCGGTGATCAGTTCGAGCTGGGCGCGCAGCGGCAGCCGGTCACCGCCGCGCACCGGCAGGCCGGCGGAGAGCCGGCGCTTCAACCCGGCCACCCGGACCATGTAGAACTCGTCCAGGTTGCCGGCGAAGATGGCCAGGAACTTCGCCCGCTCCAGCAGGGGCGTGCGGGGGTCCTCGGCGAGCGCCAGCACCCGCGCGTTGAAGTCGAGCCAGGACAGCTCCCGGTTGAGGAACCGGTCCTCCGGCAGCGGCTCGGCGGCCGGCGGCTCGTCGTCCGGGTCGGTCACGGCGACCGGGCCGGGCCCCTCGACCGGGTCGAGCGCTTCGTCCAGCCCGCTGGCGCCGGCCGCGTCCGGGTCGGCGCCGAGGCGCTCCTCGGGCGGCCGGGTCTGCCGGAACCGCCCGTCCGGGCCACGGGTCGGGCGGCCGTTGCGGGGGGTGCCCGGGTCGGTGAGGGGCGGTGGACCGTCGGCGTGCTCGCGAGGGGTGCTCACCACCCCATGATTCCCTGACGAGGGTGAACGGAAAATGAACTCCGGCCAGGTTGTTCAGGCCATCGTCGGCAAGGTCACCCGGATGACCTCGCCGGACGCGTCCCGCTCGACGCGCACCCGCTGCCCGAGCCGCAGCAGCCGCAACCCGGAGGCGTCGAACGCGCGGGCCGGGAACGCCAGCTCGGTGCCGTCGTCGAGCAGCAGCACCCCGCTGCGGGTCGACGCGTCGTAGGTCGCCACCGTGCCCTGCATGCCAGCACCGTACCGGAGCGGGACGCCGGCCGCGGCCAGCAGCGTGCCGGTGCGCGGGCCCACCCCCAGCCGGGCGGCGGCGACCAGGTCGTCCTCGGTGTCCACGTCCCGGCGCAGGCTGGGCCAGTCGCCGGTCAGCGGCAGCGCGCCGCCGGCCGCGTGCGCGCCGGCCGAGCCGGGCCCGAAGCGGGGCGCCAGCGGCACCCCGGCCGGCGCGGCGAGCAGCACCGTGCCGGTGCCGGGGGCGTCGGCGACGAACCCGCGTACCCCCTCGGCCGCGCGCAGCGCCGCGGCCAGCTCGCCCGGGCGCAGCGCGGGCAGGTCCGCGGTGACGCCGGCCACCGCGGCGCGCGGCCCGGCCCCCGCCGCGCCGTGCCGGAAGGCCGCGTTCAGCCCGGCGCCCGGGTCGGCGGCCACCGCGGCGCCCGCCGCGGTCACGGTCGCGGTCACCCGGGGGTCGTCGGTGACCACCAGCAGCCGGCCCACCGCCGGGCAGGCCAGCGCCGCGCGGACCGTGTCGGCCGCCAGGGCCAGCGCCAGCTCCTCGTGGGGTACGCCGGTGAGCGCGCCCCGCAGGCGGCTCTTCGCCACCCCGAGGCGCTTCACCGGCATCACCACGGTCCAGCTGGGCTCAGGCACGCCGACCATCCTGCCAGCGACCGCGGCGGTACCCTCACTGGCCGGACCGGGGGCGAGCAGGCATGATTCTTCCCCGGGGCGCGTGGGGCGGAACGAGGAGGGCACTGTGGCACCGCGGAGGCTGGGATTCTGGCAACGGTTCGCCGTGGTGCTGGTGAAGCCGGTGTTGACCGTCTGGACCCGGCGCACCTGGCGGGGCATGGAGCACTTGCGGCGCGACGGCGGGATCATCATCGTGCCGAACCACATCTCGCACGCGGACCCGCTGGTCTCCGCGCACTTCATCTACGACGCCGGGCGCTGGCCGCAGTTCCTCGGCAAGGCCAGCGTGTTCCGGGTGCCGGTGATCGGCTGGATCCTGCACCGGTGCAAGCAGATCCCGGTCGAGCGGGGCAGCGTCGAGGCGGTCAAGTCGCTGGACAAGCTGATCGCCGCGCTGGACGAGGGCGGCGCGGTGGTGATCTACCCGGAGGGCACCACCACCCGCGAGCCGGAGCTGTGGCCGATGAGGGGCAAGACCGGCGCGGCCCGGCTGGCGCTGGCCACCGGGGCGCCGGTGGTCCCGGTCGCCATGATCGGCCCGGAGCGGATGTTCGACCCGCGGACCGCCCGGATCGGGCTGCGCCCGCGTACCCCGGTGACGGTGGTCGCCGGGCCGCCTGTCGACCTGGGCCGTTGGGCCGGCGCCACGCCGACCCGGGCGATCCTGGAGGAGATGACGGACACCATCATGCTGCGCATCCGGGACCTGGTCGCGGAGATCCGCGGCGGCACGCCACCGCCGCTCTGGCAGCGGCCGGCCCGCACCGGCTCGTCGGAGGTCACCGAATGAGCGGGCACGTGGCGGTGCTGGGCGCGGGCTCGTGGGGCACCGCGTTCGCCAAGATCCTCGCCGACGCCGGCCGGGACGTGACGGTGCTGGCCCGCCGGCGCGCGGTCGCCGAGGCGATCCGCGACGGCCGGCGCAACCCGGAGTACCTGCCGGACGTGCGCCTGCCGGAGCGGGTCACCGCCACCGGCGACGCCGCCGAGGCGATCGAGGGCGCCGAGGTGGTGGTGCTCTCGGTGCCGTCGCAGACGCTGCGCGGCAACCTCGCCGAGTGGACCCCGCACCTGGCCCCCGACGCCACGCTGGTGTCCCTGATGAAGGGCATCGAGCTGGGCACCACCAAGCGGATGAGCCAGGTGATCATGGAGACCGCCGGGGTGCCGGCCGACCGGGTGGTCGTCGTCTCCGGGCCCAACCTGGCCCCGGAGATCGCCGCCGAGCAGCCGGCCGCCACCGTGGTCGCCGGCACCGACAACCGGCGTACGGCGCTGGTGCAGGCGTCGATCCGGACGCCCTACTTCCGCCCGTACACCAACGACGACGTTATCGGCTGCGAGCTGGGCGGGGCGGTCAAGAACGTGATCGCGCTGTCGTACGGCATCGCCACCGCGATGGGCTTCGGCGACAACACCCGGGCCATGCTGATGACCCGGGGCCTGGCCGAGACCGCCCGCCTCGGCGTGGCGCTCGGCGCCGACCCGATCACCTTCGCCGGGCTGGCCGGCATGGGCGACCTGGTCGCCTCCTGCTCCTCGCCGCTGGCCCGCAACCGCACCTTCGGCGAGCACCTGGGCCGGGGGGAGACGCTGGAGCAGGCGCAGGCGGCCACCCGGCAGACCGCCGAGGGCGTCAAGAGCTGCCTGGCCATCCGGGACCTGGCCCGGGCGCACGGGGTGGAGATGCCGATCACCGAGCAGATCGAGCGGATCTGCCACGAGGGGATGGACCCCCGGCTGGCCGTGGACGCGCTGATGAGCCGCACCGCCAAGCCGGAGTCGTACGAGTGAGCGGTGACTGGGGGGACGGCACCCGCAGCGTGCGCGCCGGGCTGCCGGACGCCGTACCGGGGCAGCCGTTCCTGCCCGGCCCGGTGTTCGCCGCGCCCTACCACCTCGACCCGTGGCGCGGACCGGCGGCGGCGCCGGACGGCTACGGGCGGCCGGACAACCCCACCCGCCGGCTCCTGGAGGCGGCGATCGGCGAGCTGGAGGGCGGCGACTGCCGGGTCTTCGCGAGCGGGCAGGCGGCCATCACCGGCCTGCTGCTGACCGTCCTGCGCCCCGGCGACACCGTGCTGCTGCCCGCCGACGGCTACTTCCCGGTGCGCGCCTTCGCCACCGACACGCTGGAGCGGATCGGGGTCCGCGTCGGCTTCGTGCCGACCGCCGGGCCGTACCCGTCCTTCGCGGGCGTGCGGCTGGTGCTGCTGGAGACGCCGGCGAACCCCGGCCTCGACGTCGCCGACGTGCCGGCGCTGGCCGAGGCGGCGCACGCCGCCGGCGCGCTGCTGGCGGTGGACAACACCACCGCGACGCCGCTCGGGCAGCGCCCGCTGGACCTCGGCGCGGACGTGGTGGTCGCCTCCGGCACGAAGGCGCTCACCGGCCACTCGGACCTGCTGCTCGGCTACCTGGCGACGCGGGACGAGGCGTTGCGCGACGCGGCGACCGGCTGGCGGACCACCACCGGCGGGGTGCCCGGCGCGTTCGACTGCTGGCTGGCCCACCGCTCGCTGGCCACCGTCGACCTGCGGCTGGCCCGGCAGAGCGCCAACGCCGAGGCGCTGGCCGAGCTGCTCGCCGGCCGGCCGGACGTCGCGGGCCTGCGCTGGCCGGGGCGGCCGGCGGATCCGGCGTACCGGGTGTCGTCGGCGCAGATGCGCCGGATCCCCGGCGTGCTCTCCTTCGACCTGGGCGACGCCGACCGGGTGGCCCGGTTCCTCGACGCGTCCCGCCTGGTCGCCGCCGCGACGTCGTTCGGCGGCCTGCACACCACGGCCGACCGGCGGGCCCAGTGGGGCGACGACACCGCCCCCGGCTTCGTCCGGCTCTCCTGCGGCATCGAGGACGCGACCGACCTGCTCGCCGACGTGGCCGCGGCGCTCGACGCGTCGGCCGGCTGACGGCCGGCCGGGCGCTGGGCTATCGTGACGGGCAGCCACGGCCCGTGCGGCCCCGACCCGAGGAGGTGAGTCCGATCCACCAGCAGAGGACCGGCGCTCCCTCCGAGTCCGTGTCGCCCCGGGGCTGAGGCGACGCCGGGGGCGCCGACGAGCGTTCCCCGAAAGGCTTGCCATGGCACCCACCGTGTTCACTCCCGACCGTTCCGCCCTCGTCCACCGGCTGCGCGCCGCCGGCTGCGTCTTCGCCGAGGACGAGGCGGACCTGCTGATCGCCGCCGCCGACACGGCGGAGACGCTGACCCGGCTGGCCGACCGGCGCGTCGCCGGCCTCCCGCTGGAGCACCTGCTCGGCTGGGCCGAGTTCTGTGGTCGGCGGGTCTTCGTCCACCCGGGCGTCTTCGTGCCCCGCGCCCGGACCGCGCTGCTGGTCGACGCCGCCGTGGCGGTCGCCGGGCCGGCCCCGGCGGTGCTCGACCTGTGCTGCGGTTCCGGCGCCGCCGCGCTGGTGCTGCACGAGCGGACGGCGCCGCGCTGGTTGGCCGCCGCCGACGTCGACCCGGTGGCGGTGGCCTGCGCCCGGCGCAACCTCGACCCGCTGGGCGTGCCGGTCTACCAGGGCGACCTGTTCGACCCGGTGCCGGCCCGCTGGCGGGGCCGGCTGGACCTGGTGGTGGCGAACGCCCCCTACGTGCCGAGTGACGCGGTGGCGACGCTGCCGCCCGAGGCGCGGTTGCACGAGGCCCCGTTGGCCCTGGACGGCGGTGCGGACGGGCTGGCGGTGCTGCGTCGGGTCGCCGCCGGCGCGGCCGAGTGGCTGGCCCCGGGCGGGCACCTCGCGGTCGAGGTGAGCGCCGAGCAGGCCCCGGCGCTGTGCGCGGCGTTCACCGCCGCCGGGCTCGACCCGAGCGTGGTGCGCGACGAGGTGTGGGAGGCCACCGCCGTGACCGCCCGCCGGCCCGGCTGACGTCGCCGTGGCGGGGGCGACCGCCGAGAACTAACCTCAGGTCAGGCTCGACGGGGAGGCGGTGGCGCGGTGGGCAGCGCAGGGGTGCCGGTGGTGGTGGGGCTGGACAACGGCGGGACGAGCAACAACGCCACCGTGCTGACCGTCGACGGCCGTTTCCTGGTGGACGGGCTGCTGGAGATCCCCAGCGAGGTCGGCGCCGGGCCGGAGGCGGCGATCGAGGCGCTCGCGCGCGCCCTGGACGGCGTGCTGGCGCACACCGGGGTGCCCCGCGAGCTGGTGCGCGCGGTCGGGTTGGACACGCCGGGCCCGGCCAGCGCCACCGGGGTGATCTCCTCGCGCGGCTCGACAAACTTCGCCCAGCCGGCGTGGCGCGGCTTCGACGTGCGGAGCGCGCTGGAGCGACGGCTCGGCCTGCCCGTGGTCTACGCCAACGACGGCAACGCCGCCGCCCTCTACGCCCACCACGTGCACTTCGGCGCGGACGCGACGGCCCGTTCGTCGGTGTCCGCGATCGTCGGCACCGGCCTGGGCGGGGGCGTGGTGGAGAGCGGCCGGGTGGTCGGCGGCGCGGCCGGCATGGCCGGCGAGTTCGGGCACGTGCACATCCCGCTGGACGGGCTGCTGGAGCCGGGCCAGCCGGTGCCGGTCTGCGCCTGCGGCTTCACCGGGGACGCGGAGAGCGTCGCCTCGCTCACCGCGATCCGGCGCAACCTGCTGCCGTACTGGCTGGGCCGGCACCCGGAGCACCCGCTGGCCGCGGAGGAGCCGGCCCGGGCCGCGAAGCTGCTCCGCGACCACGGCGAGCGGGGTGACCCGCTGGCCCGCCAGGTGTTCGGTCAGCAGGCCCGGGCGCTGGGCCGGCTGTTCACCATCGCGGCCAACTTCACCGACCCGCACGCCTACTTCGTCGGCGGCGGCGTGGTGGAGGCCGCGCCGGAGTTCCGGGACTGGTTCCTCGCCACGGTCGCCGCGCACACCGTGCTCCGCGACGAGCAGCGCGCGGTGGCGACGTTCGCCCTGGTGCCCGACCGCGACATGGCGGGCGCCCGGGGCGTCGCCATCGCCGCCCTGGAGGCGGTGAAAGGAGGGGCCCCCTCTTAACGCCTTCTGCATAGGAGGGGGCCCCGCTTAACAGGTGCGGCGCGTGCTGTCAGGCGCGCGGGGGAGCGGCGGTGAAGGCGGCCCAGGCGGCCGGCGGGAAGACCAGCACCGGGCCGGTCGGGTCCTTGGAGTCGCGTACCGCGACCGACGCCGGCAGCGGCGCCATCTCCACGCAGGCGCCCTCGTCGCCGCTGTGGCTGCTCTTGCGCCAGCCGGTGGGCGTCGGGTGGGGCCGGTTCGTGCCGTTCATGCGGTCACCTCTCGTTCAGCAGACGGAGGAGCTGGTCCCGACTGGCCGCCGGGCTCAACGCCACGGTCCGCAGGTGCTCCATGATCTTGGTGCAGGTACGCAGGTCGCCCGGCCGGTCGAGGACCATCTGACCGGCGACGGTCTCCACCGAGGCGATGATCGGGTCCTCGGGGTCGGCGAACTCCAGGATGTGCAGCGATCCCCGGGTGCCCCGGTGGTAGCCGGCGGCCAGCGGGATCACCTGCACGGTGATGTTCGGCAGCTCGGTCATCTTCAGCAGGTGGTGGAGCTGGTCGGCCATCACCGTGTGCCCGCCGACCGGGCGGAGCAGCGCGCCCTCGTCGATGATGGCGTCGAGGATCGGCGGGTCCTCGCCGGAGATGCGTTGCTGGCGGTCGAGCCGGAGCTGGACGCGTTGCTCGACCTGCTCGTCGCTGAGCGTGTGCGGGCCGCCGCGCATCACCCCGCGGATGTAGTCGGCGGTCTGGAGCAGGCCGGGCACCACCGACGGCTCGAAGTTGGCGATGCCTGTCGCCTCGGCCTCCAGCGCGATGAAGTCGATGGTGCGGCGGTCCAGCAGGTAGGAGTAGGACACCCACCAGCCGGGCTTGCGGGCGTCCTTGGCCAGTTGCACCGCCGCTTCGATCTCGTCGGGTCCCACCCGGTACGTGGTGAGCAGCGCGCGTACGGCCGCCGGGCTGACGAGCGTCTGCGCGTTCTCGTAGCGGGACAGGGTGCTGCGGGTGCTGTTGATCTCGTCGGCCGCGGCCTCGAGGGTGAGGCCGACGGCCTCCCGGTGGGTCCGCAGCAGGATGCCGAGCCGTCGGGCCCGGGCGGTCTTCGGCGCCATGCATCGATGGTCGCACATCCGGTGGGAAAATGGGCGTGAGAGAAAGTCGATGAGAGTTGCATTCACGCCTGTCCACCTGTCAATCTGTGACAGCGTCCTCACCGCCGGTTGTCGTGGCGACGGTGGTGGTGAGTGACCGGAGGGGATGGGGCGCGCGGCGATCGGGTTTTACTCCCCCACGACCCGATCGTCGCGTGCCCGTACCGGTCCGCCAGACGGGGAGGTTGCACGATGACGGTGACGGCCTGCCGCTCCGGCGACGGAGGTGGCCGGACATGACTCGGTTCCTCGTGGTCCTCACCGACGTCCGGCCGGCCGACGGGCCCGAGCGCGACGAACGCACCACCCCCGAGCGCCGCCGGCAGGTCGTCGGCGCGAGCAGCCGGGAGGCGGCCGACCGGATCGCCGGCGCCTTCATGGCGCTGGGCATGGTCCGCGCCGGTCGCCAGCGGGTCAAGGTCATCGCGGTCGGCCGCCGCCCCCGCCACCCGGCCCTGTAGAGCCACACCGGGCCCGACCCCGAGGTACGCGGCGACCGGGGTCGGGGAGCCGGGCGGCCGGTGGCAGGTCCCGCCGCCGGCCGCCCGCGCCGTTACTCCCCGTATAAGTCACCTTGACCGGTTGCCACGCTGCGCCGCGTCTCCCCGGGTATCGGCCACCCCCACCGGCGACGCACAGTAAGGTCAACCGGGTGAGCGCCACCGGCGAGCACGGCCAGCCGCAGCCGCGAACGATGAGGTGACCATGACCACCCCAGGCAAGACCCGTGTGGCGATCGTCTTCGGCGGCCGCAGCCCCGAACACGGCATCTCCTGCGTCAGCGCCGGCAGCGTGCTGGCCGCCCTCGACCCCGACGAGTTCGAGGTCGTCCCGGTCGGCATCACCCGCCAGGGCCAGTGGGTCCTGGCCAGCGGCGACCCGGCGCAACTCGCCATCGCCGACCGCAAGCTGCCCGAGATCACCGCCGGTTCCGGCGCGGAGCTGGTGCTGCGCGCCGACCCGGCCGCCGGCGGCCTGATGGTGCTCGACCCGGCCCAGGGCCCGGTGGCGCTGGCCGACGTCGACGTGGTCTTCCCGGTGCTGCACGGCGCGTACGGCGAGGACGGCACCATCCAGGGCATGCTGGAGATGGCGGACATCCCCTACGTCGGGGCGAACGTGTTCGCGTCGGCCGCCGCCATGGACAAGGAGTTCACCAAGAAGCTCTGCGCGGCCGAGGGCATCCCGGTCGGCCCGTACGCGGTGCTGCGCGCCGGCATGTCGCTCGCCGAGGAGGACAAGGAGCGCCTCGGGCTGCCCGTCTTCGTCAAGCCGTCCCGGGCCGGCTCCTCGTTCGGCATCACCAAGGTCGACGACTGGGCGCAGCTCGACGCCGCCCTGGCCACCGCGCGGGAGATCGACAGCAAGGTGCTCGTCGAGGGCGCCGTGGTCGGCCGCGAGATCGAGTGCGGCGTGCTGGAGGGCGAGGCCGGCGGCGCGCCCGAGGCGTCGGTGCTCGCCGAGGTGCGGATGATCGGCGACCGCGACTGGTACGACTTCGAGGCCAAGTACATCTTCGCCGACGAGGTGACCGAGTACGACGTCCCGGCGGACCTGCCCGACGCGGTGACCCGGCAGGTGCGCGAGTACGCCGCCCGCGCCTTCACCGCGCTGGACTGCTCCGGCCTGGCCCGGGTCGACTTCTTCGTCACCCCGGAGCTGGACGTCTACCTCAACGAGATCAACACGATGCCGGGCTTCACCCCGACGTCGATGTTCCCGCGCATGTGGGCGGCCAGCGGGCTGGAATACCCGAAGCTCGTCAACCGCCTGATCCGGACCGCCCTGCAGCGTCGCGCCGGCCGCGGACGGCCGGCGCCCCCCCGGCACCCCGAGCTGGAGCAGCCCCACCGGGCCCGCGTCGCCCAGGGCACCCCGCGGACGCTAGCGGCG